>DATLMT010000246.1:0-8040 GCA_035537135.1 Burkholderiaceae bacterium
GGGTCGGAACTCTTTGCTTGGTCCGTCCAGCCTCGCCAACCACGGCTCTTTGGTTAGCGGGCCTAGCGCTTTGTAGTACGTATCTTTGGCCTTCGCGTTGTAAAGCAGCCCTGACGCGGTCAGTTCTGTCAGCGCGTAGCCCCTGAACTTGTTCGGATCGGCTTTTGCCTGCGCGCTCGGTTCTCCGGCCCCTGGCGCGACGTTGCGGTTTGGGTCACAGTGCCGGGCGCGCTTGCCCTTGATCGCTGACGGCAGCGCGGCCATCACTTTCGGTCCGCCCTCGACCGCAGCAAAGAGACCCGACGCATTGCGGTAGTACACGAATACCAGCGCTTCACCGTCAGCGACCTCGCTCGTAAATGCCGTTTCGAATTCAGGTGGCGGTGCAGCGCCGAAGTGCTTGGGCGCGGGTTTGACGTTCCGTCCGGTCAGCACCGCCTTGCCGCCGTCCTGCACGATCAGCGAATCGCCAAGATTCTTGAGCTGAGGCAGCAGGTAGTTCGAACAGTCGGGCGCGAGCACGCCAAGGTAGGGCTGCATCAGCTTCATATCGGTCTTGCCCTGCGCAAGGGCTGCTGAGGCGACAGCGCCGAGGAGGAGGGGCACTGTAGTGAATAAGCGGTTCACTTTTGTCTCCCGGCATGTTGGCGATATTAGCTACGGACTTCAATCATGCGCCTGGCCGCGTGCCAGATCCAGCATTGCCGCCGGCGCCGTGCCGCCATCACACCGCGCACCGACAATAATCGTCGTCAGGTGTCACGCTGACTGTTTGCTAAAGTCAATGCAGATGCCCGAGAGAAAACGCTCGCTCAAAACACGCCTTAGCAAACCTGGGCTGATAGTTGCGCCCGGCGTGTTCGACATGGTGTCGCTGCGGCTTGCCGACGCATTCGGCTTCGATGCGCTTTACATGTCGGGTTTCGGCACCGTCGCATCGCATCTTGGTCTGCCCGACGCAGGGCTGGCGACTTACAGTGACATGCTGGAGCGCGTTACCGCGATGGCGGCGATGGCGCGCACGCCGCTGATTGCGGACGCCGACACCGGCTACGGTGGGTTGCTGAACCTGCGGCATACGGTGCGTGGGTACGAAGCGGCGGGCGCGGCTGCACTTCAGATCGAAGACCAGGAGTTTCCGAAGAAGTGCGGGCACACGCCCGGGCGCCGTGTCATCGCGACTAGCGACATGGTCGCGAAGATTCGCGTCGCGATCGATTCGCGCAGCTCACCCGAGTTTCTTGTCATCGCGCGTACCGATGCGCGCTCCGCGCTCGGACTCGACGAGGCGTTGCGGCGGGCGGAGGCGTATGCGCGCGCGGGCGCCGACGTCCTGTTTGTCGAATCACCCGAGTCGGTCGACGAAATGCGCCGCATTGGCAGCTCCATCGATCTACCGCTCGTTGCCAACATGGTTGAAAGAGGTCGCACGCCGGTATTAACGCGTGCCGAGCTCGAATCGATAGGCTACAAAATCGCGATCTTTCCGGTTTCCGCTTTGCTTGCCAGTGTGCGTGCGATGAACGGCGTTTACCAGGCACTAAAAGTCACCGGATCGACTGCGGGTATCGACGTACCTCTGCACGATTTTGCCGAGCTGACGAAACTGATGGGCTTCGAAGACATTTGGGCATTTGAGAAACGCTACGCCGAGACGACGCTGGCATCCGAGGGAGAGCAAACATGAACCGTGTGTGGCGCGCCATCATCTGCACATTACTGGCTGGCAGCATGGGCCTAGCGTTGTCCGCGCGGGCGCAGACGTACCCAAGCAAACCGATTCGCCTGGTGGTGCCGTTTACTACGGGCGGCGTCACCGACACCAGCGGGCGCGTGGTGGCCGATGCCCTCAGCAAACGGCTGGGCCAGCAGGTCATCGTCGATAACCGGCCCGGCGCGTCCGGCAACATCGGCACCCAGCAGGCAGCCACGGCCGAGCCCGACGGATACACGCTGTTGCTCGGATTCGACGGCACGATGGTGATCAACCCGCACGTATTCGACAAGGTACCGTTTAACACCGTGCGGGACTTCGCGCCGGTGGGCAAGATTGGGGATGCGATTTTGATTTTGGTTGCTCACCCGGGCCTGCCTGCGAAAAATCTGCGCGATGTTCTTGCGCTTTCTAAAACTCAATCAGGCGGACTGTTCTACGGCACCTCGGGCACCGGCGGCACACCGCACATCGCAGGTGAACTGCTGAAACAACGCACCGGTGCCAATTTGACGCACGTGCCATACAAGGGCGGCGGTCAGGCGATCATCGACGTGATGGGCGGCAACATTCCGCTGGTCTACACGGCCGTGGCCGGCGCACATCAGCATGTGAAGTCGGGCAAGTTGATCGGAGTGGCGGTGTCGAGCGCGCAGCGCTCTGCATCGCTGCCCGATGTTCCGACGTTCATCGAAAGTGGCGTGCCCGATTTTGAAATCAACTCGTGGGTCGGCATCCTCGCGCCGGTCAAGACGCCGAAGCCGATTCTGGACAAACTCAATACCGAGCTCAACGCCGTGCTTTCCGACCCTGAAGTGCGCGAACGTCTGAACGTTCTCGGTATCAATGCGACGCCCGGCACCGCCGACAAGTTTGGCGAGGAAATAAAGCGCGACTTCGCGCGTTACGGCGGTGTGGTAAAGGCGGCGGGCATTAAGGCCGAGTAGAAAACAGCGGGCATCGCGCTGCACGTCGCTTGACCGGCAGGCAACCGGCCTGCGAGTATTGTGAGTTCTCGCTGAGCGGTGCTCGAATCTCTTCTGGACTGAGGTTTGTCTACGATGACAGAAACTTCATTGAGGCAGATTTGCCTGCGACGGCGGTCCTTGCTTCTCAGCCTCAGCACCGCGTGCGTATTAACCGCCTGCGCATCAGCACCGAAGCCCGTGGTCGTCAAGCTGACGATGCAGGCAACGTCCGGCATCAATCCGGATCAGCGCGGAAGGCCTTCTCCGGTTCAGCTCAAGCTGTTTGAGTTGAAATCACTGTCTAGTTTCGAGCGCGCCGACTTTTTCTCGCTGTTCGATCGGGAGCGCGAGACGCTTGGTCCGGAACTAGTCGCGCGCGACGAGTTCGTGTTCAAGCCTGGCGATCGCATTGCGCAGGAGCGCAAGCTTGCGCCTGACACCAAGTTCCTTGGTGTGGTGGTCGGTTACCGCGACCTCGAGCGCTCCCAATGGCGGATGGCGATACCGGTGGAGACAGCCGCCGCGCAACCACTGATGATCGAAGTTGATGCCAATCGCATCGCGGTCAAAGGCAAGTGACCCAGTACGATGTCATCACATAGCCGCGTCGCCTGGGTTGAAGGTCTGTTCCTGCAGCCGCAGCATCTGCAACAACAGGAGCGCAGGTTTGAGCACCTGATCGCAATGCAGAGTGCCGCGCGTGCGCCGCTCACCTGGGGCTTTTCCGAACTCGAAATCGACGAGTCGGCCCTGGCGCTGGGCAAGCTGGTGATCACCAAGGCCAGTGGCGTCTTGCCCGACGGTACGTGGTTCGATATACCGCGCGTCGATCCGGCCCCCGCGGCGCTCGACATTTCCCCTGACGCCAAAGACGAGTTGATCGTGCTGGCACTCCCGCTTGCGCGCACCGACGCCGTCGATTTCGACTTCGAAAGTGACGGCGCGAGCATGGCGCGGCATGCGATCGAAGAAATCGAGGTTCGCGACAGCGC
Source organism: Burkholderiaceae bacterium (assembly GCA_035537135.1). Lineage (GTDB taxonomy): Bacteria > Pseudomonadota > Gammaproteobacteria > Burkholderiales > Burkholderiaceae_F > JACCZX01. The sequence goes on from DATLMT010000246.1 coordinate 3,675, forward strand.
GCTGCCCGGCGATCGCTTCGCGCCAATTCAGATCGGCCGTTTGCGGCTGCGTCTGCTTCCCACGACGCGCGGCACGGCCGGCTTCGTCAATCTCGGCGTGGCGCAGATAGCAGAAAGACGCGCCGATGGCGCGGTGGCGCTGCATCGTGACTACCTACCCCCGGTGCTGCGCATCGGCGCAGCGGCGCCACTGCTGACGATGGTGCAGCAGATTCAGGGACTGTTGCATCAGCGCGGCGAGGTCTTAGCGCAGCGCCTGGCGCATCCCGGCCGTGGCGGAGTGGCCGAGATCGCCGAAGTGTTGAACTTGCAGGCCATCAATCGGCACGAGCCGGTGTTCGTGCACTTTGCAGCGCAGCCGTCGCTGCACCCGGAACTGCTTTATCGAGCGATGTTGGCGCTCGCCGGTGACCTGGCGACGTTTGATTCGCCACGCCGCCGCGTTGCCGAGTTTTCCTCATACCGGCAGCATGATCTGCGGGCATCGTTTACACCGCTGCTGAGCGAAGTGCGCCGCCTGCTGAGTCTCGTGTTGGAGCAAACCGCGGTTCCGATTGAGCTGCAGGTGCGAAGTCACGGCGTGCGCGTGGCAATCATCCGCGATAGCAACCTTCTGAAGTCTGCGAGCTTCGTGCTCGCCGCCTCCGCGCAGATGCCGATGGAAGCGCTGCGTAGCCGCTTTCCGGCGCAGGTCAAGCTCGGGCCGGCCGAGCGAATCCGTGATCTGGTCAATCTTCAGCTCTCAGGCATCGCGCTCAGCGCACTGCCGGTAGCCCCTCGTCAGATCCCATTTCATGCTGGGTTCGCGTACTTCGAGCTGGACCGCGGCGGCGAGTTATGGCGCGAGCTCGAGAAGTCGGGTGGAATGGCGCTGCACGTTGGCGGCGAGTTTCCCGGGCTCGAACTCGAGTTCTGGGCGATCCGGGGCTGAAGACAAAGTCAACAACAGAGTCGAAATATAGCGGCGGCGATGGCGAGCAACGATCCATTTGACCGTGCGGATCTAGAGCGCACGATCATCGTGCCGATGCCCGGTGGCCGCGGGCGGCCGCCGCCACCGCGATTGCCCGAAGCAGCACTCAGCGGAATCGATCAAGGCACCGCGGCGAGCGATGCCACGAGCGGACTGAATCCGCTGGTTGCCGCCGCCAATCCACTGTTGCGTTTGGTACCCCAGTTGCGCGCAACGAGTTCGCACGCCGATCCGGCCGCACTGCGCGATCAGCTTGTGGCAGCGCTGCGCAACTTCGAGGAGCAGGCACGCGCGCACGGCGTTGAGTCACACAAGATCCGCGGTGCGACGTACGCGCTCGCGACGTTGCTCGACGAAACAATCGCGTCGACACCATGGGGCAGTTCGGGCGCGTGGGCGCAGCAGACGCTGCTCGTGCTGTTTCATAACGAGAGCTGGGGTGGCGAAAAATTCTTTCAGCTGCTGGCGCGGCTGGCTGAGAACGTGCCCGCCAATCGTGATCTGCTCGAGCTTTTGTACGCCTGCCTGGCGCTCGGCTTTGAAGGGCGCTACCGCATCATCGACAACGGCCGCGGGCAACTCGAGGCGGTGCGCCAGCGCCTTGCAGAGCTGCTGCGCAAGGACGCCGGCGAATACGAACGCGCGCTATCGCCCCACTGGCAGGGAAAGCTGGCAAAAAAGAAGTCTGACTGGGCTGCGGCGCCCCTATGGATTGGAGTAGCGCTGGTCGCTTTGCTGCTGCTGGGCGGCTTCTTGCTCGCGCGCTACCAGCTTAGTACGACATCGGACCCGGTGTATGCGCAGATCACTTCGATTCGCGTCAAAGGGCCACCGCCGCCCGAGCCTCTGCCAGCGCCAAAGCCTCGCCTGGCCACGTTCCTCGAGCGCGAGATCAAGGAGGGGCTGGTCGGGTTGCGCGAAGACAATCGATCGAGTGTGATCACGATCCGCGGCGACGGGCTGTTTGGCTCGGGTTCCGCAAACGTCGCAGAGCAGTATGTACCGTTGCTCGACCGAATCGCGCGCGCGTTGGCCGCCGTACCCGGCCGCGTGGTGGTGCTGGGACACACCGACAACCAGCCGATCAATCGCGCGGGGCGCTTTCCATCGAACTGGGATCTGTCGCGCGAGCGCGCAAAGGCCGTGGTCGCCGACCTTGCGTCTACCGGGCTGGACACGTCGCGCTTCAGCTTCGAGGGGCGCGCCGACTCGGAACCGATTGCGACCAACAGCACTGCCGAAGGACGCGCACGCAATCGACGCGTCGAGATTGTTCTGTACGCGCCGGTCGCGACGCCGCCCAAGTAAGCAACATTCAGCGCGCCGTTCCAGATGGCATTCATCAAAAAACTTTTCGGGATTGTGTTTAACCGCTGGACGCTGATCGTGCTCGGCCTTGTCGCGCTCGCGTTGCTGATCTGGTTCGGCGGCCCTCTGTTGGCGATTGCCGATTACCGCCCGTTCGCGAGCGAGCTCGTGCGCGGCACGCTGATCGGACTGATCCTGCTGGTGTATTTCGCGCGCCTCGGTTGGCGCGCATGGCGCGCGCGCCGCGCCAACGCGCGCCTGCTCGAAGGCCTTGCGCCAGCACCTGCGCGCGACGCACCCAATGAAGATCCCGAAGTTGCCCTGCTGCGCAGCCGTTTCCAGCAGGCAATCGGAACGCTAAAGCAAATGCAGCGTGGCGACCAAAAGCGCAGGTCGCTGGCCGGTTGGCTGAAGGCCCTGAACCCTCGCAGCCATTTATATGAGCTGCCCTGGTATGCGTTCATCGGCTCCCCCGGCGCGGGTAAAACCACTGCGCTGCTTAATTCGGGCCTTCACTTCCCGCTCGCCGGAAAAATCGGGCAACCAAAGGTTCAGGGCGTCGGTGGCACACGCAATTGCGACTGGTGGTTTACCGAAGACGCGGTGTTGATTGACACCGCGGGGCGTTACACCACGCAGGACAGCAATCGCGAAACCGACGCCGCCGCATGGCAGGGCTTTCTTGCGCTGCTGAAAAAGCACCGGCCGCGCTCTCCATTGAACGGTTTGATCGTGACCGTCAGCGCGGCGGACTTGCTGGCGCAATCATCAGCGGCGCGCCAGGCCGAAGCCGATGCGATTCGCAGCCGCGTGGAAGAGCTGCAGCAAAGCTTCGGCATCACGCTTCCAATCTATGTGCTGGTGACCAAGGCCGATCTGATGGCGGGGTTCAGCGAATTCTTTGCCGATCTCGGCAAGGAAGAGCGGGCGCAGGTCTGGGGCTTCACGGCTAGCGCTGCGTCGAGTACAGATGCACCGGCCGCGCTGGTGCAATTTCCGAGCGAATTCGCGCAGCTCGAGCGGAGGCTGCACGAACGCTTGATCGACCGCTTGCAAAACGAGCGTGATCTGCAGAAGCGCGCACTGATCTATTCGTTTCCACAACAGTTCGCCGCGTTGCGTGAGCCGCTGCATGCGCTGCTGCAGTCGGCCTTCGCGCCGAGCCGCTTTGCCGGTACCGCACAGCTGCGCGGACTGTATCTAACGAGCGGCACTCAGGAAGGCTCCGCGCTCGACCGCGCGCTCGGCAACATGGCACGCGCAATGGGGTTAGAGCAAAGATTGTTGCCGCCGCAGCGCTCTGCGGGCCGCAGCTATTTTTTGCAGCGCCTGTTGCGCGAAGTCGTGTTCGCCGAAGCGCCGCTCACCGGCAGCGATCCGCGCTGGGAAAAACGCCGCACCATGATTCGCTATGGCGCGGCCGCTGCGACCGTGCTGGTCGCGGTCGGGCTCGCCAGCGCCTGGGCGGTCAGCTATGCGAACAATCAAGCTTATGTAGCCGAAGTCGGCGCGCGGATTGCGCCGGTAACAGCGCTGGTCGAAAAAGTCGGCGTGGCCCCCGATGCTGGCGTGCTGCCGGTCCTTCCTGTGCTCGATGCTGTGCGCGCGGTGGCGATCACGTCCAGCGCAGAATCCAATTCGGTCCCATGGTCGATGAGCTTCGGTCTGTATCAGGGCGACAAGTTGAACGCCGCCGTCGATAGGACCTATACGCGTCTGCTGCAGGACGCATTCCTGCCGCGCCTGAATCGGCGCATCGAGGACTTGCTGCGGGCCGGTGCGCAAAGCCCCGAGCAGGTTTACGAAGCGCTAAAAGCGTATTTGATGCTTTACGACCCTGCGCGCATGGAGCCTGAGGCGTTCAAGCGCTTCGTCATGGACGACTGGGAAACAAACCTGGCGCAGTCACTACCAGCGTCGCAGCGGCCCGCGGCGGAAGCGCATCTCAATGCGATGCTGGAGCGGCATCGTGAGCTGCCGGCGCTGCGGGTGGACGCCGATCTGGTCGCTGCGGCTCGCAACAAATTGGCCGGCCGCACGATTACCGAGCGCATCTACCAACGGTTGCGGCGCGAGGGCGTCGGC
>DATLMT010000247.1:0-2041 GCA_035537135.1 Burkholderiaceae bacterium
CGACTACAAGGGCATGGCTAACGAACGCGTGGCGCTTGCGGCCTATCTGCAATCGCTGTCGGCCGTGACCGCTGCGCAGTATGCAACCTGGAGCAAAGCGCAGCAGTACGCCTTCCTTGCCAACGCCTACAACGCGTTCACGATCGAGAAAATCCTGACACGCTATCCAAATCTGAAATCGATTCGCGATTTCGGCAGCGTGATCGGCAACCCATGGAAGGACCGCTTCTTTACGCTGCTCGGCAAGCAGCAGCATCTGGATGGCATCGAGCACGAAACGATGCGCGCGCCGGGTGCGTTCGACGATCCGCGCGTGCACGTTGCGGTCAACTGCGCGTCGGTCGGTTGCCCGATGTTGAGCAATCAAGCATTGACTGCCGACAAGATCGACGCGCAGCTCGACGAGCTCTTGCTGCGATTTATGTCCGACCGTTCGCGCAACCGCTACAACCCGCAAACGAAGACGGTCGAGCTGTCGCGCATCTTCGACTGGTACGGCAAGGATTTCGATAAGGGCCATAAGGGCCTTTCGTCGGTTAACGATGTCGTCGCCAAATACGCCGATCAATTGGCCGATTCGCCCGATGATCGTGCTCTGCTTCGCTCCGCAAAGGTCCCGATCCGCTTTCTGGAGTACGACTGGTCACTGAACGACGTGCGCTAACGGCTAATGAAGCTCGCGGTGGTCGTTCCTGTCTTCAACGAGGCCACGGCGATCAATACGGCCTTGGCTCGGCTAACCGTGCTGCGCGAACGCGGTGCGCAAGTGATCGTGGTCGACGGCGGCAGCAGCGATGCCACGGCGGCACTCGCGAAGCGGCATGCCGACCAGGTAGTCCAATCAGCGCGTGGCCGTGCACAGCAAATGAACACCGGCGCACGGGCGGCGCTTGACGCCGGCGCCGACGTGCTGCTGTTCGTTCACGCCGACAGCGAGCTGCCTGACTGCGCCGATCAGCTGATCGCCACTGCGCTTCAGACCAGTGCGCGTGTGTGGGGACGATTCGACGTTCGCATCGACGGTGAGGCGTCCATGTTGAAAGTCGTCTCCGCGATGATGAACTTGCGCTCCCGGATGACTGGCATCTGCACCGGGGATCAGGCGATCTTCGTGACCCGCGCTGCATTCGAGCGGCTTACGGGCTTCGAGCCGATCGCACTCATGGAAGACATCAATTTTTCGAAGCGTGCCAAGCGTCTTTCAAGGCCGGCAGCAATCAAAGCGCGCGTCGTAACGTCAGGGCGGCGCTGGTTAAGGCACGGTATCTGGCGCACGATTGTGCTGATGTGGCGTCTTCGGATCGCATATTTTTTGGGCGCCGATCCCCAGCGGCTTGCGCAACGTTATCGCGATGCGCGTTGAGTGTGTCGTCGATCGCGCGCGATGAAGCGCCTGCTCCTTGCCGGTGGCGGTCAGGCGCACATGCTCGTATTGCGCGAGTTCGCGCGCAGGCGTTTTACCGGTATGGAGCTGCTTCTAGTCACGCCATCCAATTTGCAGCACTACAGCGGCATGTTGCCCGGCTGGATCGCGGGCCACTACTCCATCAAAGAATTGACGATCGACACTGCATCGCTGGCGCAGGCGGCGGGCGCAAGGCTGATCGCAGCGCACGTTCAGAAACTCGACCTCGCCCGGCGGGCTGCTATCACCGACGGCGGCGAAACGCTCGAATTCGACGTGTTGTCGATCGCCACTGGTGCGGAGGTTGACGCCGACGCTATTACCGGCGCGCGCGAACACGCGGTTCCGCTGCGTCCATTTGGGGAATTCGTCAAGCAATGGCCGCGCATCGTGAGTCAAGCCGAATCCGCGCGCGAGCCGTATCGCTTGACGGTGATTGGAGGTGGCGCGGCTGGCGTTGAAACCGCATTGGCCGCCGCCCATCGTGGGCGCACTATGCGTGTGCCTATGCGGGTAAAGTTGCTCAGCGGCGGCGTGCCAATTTTGCCGGGGCACTGCGATCGTGCGCGCGCGCTGGTGCGCAGCGCGCTGATCAACAATGGCGTCAAGGTTCTCGAAACGGTTGCCAATCGCGTC
>DATLMT010000248.1:0-7404 GCA_035537135.1 Burkholderiaceae bacterium
GTGTCGAAGTCAGAGAAGTGGCGCAGCACACCGGCTTTCCGGAGATACTTGACGGGCGCGTGAAGACGCTGCACCCGCAAATCCACGCGGGCCTGCTAGCGCGTCGTCCGGATCCCGAACATGCGCGCGCGCTTGCCGAAAATGGCATCGATCCGATCGAGGTTCTCGTCGTCAACCTGTATCCGTTCCAACAAACCGTGGCGCGCGCCGACTGCTCGTTCGACGATGCGATTGAAAATATCGATATAGGCGGTCCCGCCATGCTGCGCGCCGCTGCGAAGAATCACCAAAGCGTCGTGGTCGTCGTCGATCCTAACGATTACATACCGGTGCTCGATCAGTTGCGTGCAAACAATGTCAATTCGGAAACGCGTCTGGCGCTCGCGAAAAAAGTCTTTGCGCACACGGCGCACTATGACGGTGCGATCGCCAATTACTTGACGTCGTTGTCTGAAAATGGCGCGCGCCAGACGTTTCCAGACGTGTTCTCGAGACAGTGGCTAAAGGCGCAGCAGATGCGTTACGGAGAGAATCCACATCAGCAGGCCGCGTTTTATCGCGAGCGACACGTGGCAGCCGGACTGCTGGCCGGCTTCACGCAACAGCAGGGCAAAGAACTGTCGTACAACAACATCGCCGACGCTGACGCTGCGTGGGAATGTGTACGTTCTTTCGCACAAACGGCGTGCGCGATCGTCAAGCATGCAAATCCGTGCGGTGTTGCAATCGCGACCACGGTTAATGAAGCTTATGCGAAAGCGCTCAAGACCGATCCAACCTCGGCGTTTGGCGGCGTCATTGCATTCAACCGCGCCGTTGACGGGCAGGCCGCGCAGTCGGTAGCGCGCCAGTTCGTCGAAGTGATTGTCGCTCCGGAGTTCAGCGTTGAGGCGAGGGCAACACTCGGCGCCAAACAGAACGTGCGTTTGCTCACGGTGCCGGTCGGTGACGCGCACAACGATTTTGATTTCAAGCGCGTTGGCGGTGGATTGTTGATACAGACGTCGGACGATCATTTGCTTCGAGAGTCCGACTTGCAGATCATGACTGCTCAGAAGCCGACACCGCATCAGCTGGACGATTTGATGTTCGCGTGGAAGGTGGCGAAGTTCGTCAAGTCGAATGCAATCGTGTTCGCAAGCAATGGCACGACGCTCGGAATCGGTGCCGGGCAGATGTCGCGCGTCGACTCGTCGCGGATTGCGTCCATCAAGGCCAAAGCGGCGGGCCTGAGTCTCGACGGTTGCGCGGTCGCGTCCGACGCGTTCTTCCCGTTTCGCGACGGGCTCGACGTGGTGGTCGACGCCGGCGCGGCGTGCGTCATCCAGCCTGGTGGAAGCGTGCGAGACGAAGAAGTGATCGCAGCGGCCGATGAGCGCGGGATTGCAATGGTGTTTACTGGGGTGCGGCACTTTCGTCATTGACGGAGTAGCAGTGGCTGGCGCGACATTGCCTCGCTCACTCACGGCGACCAATGGCACAATCCTCTCGTGCCTTCTCCTCTAGTTCGTATTCTCGGCATTGACCCCGGTCTTAACCGCACGGGCTATGGAGTGGTTGAAGTAGTCGGGCCAAAGCTCTGCTGTATCGCTGCCGGAGTGATTCGTGTTCCAGCCGGCGACCTCCACGAGCGGCTCGGCACGATTCTGCGATCGCTCGCCGACGTCATCCGCGATACAAACCCGCACGTCGCCACGATCGAAAAGGTTTTCGTCAACGTTAATCCGCAGTCAACGCTGCTTCTCGGTCAGGCGCGCGGCGCGGCGATTTGTGCTGCCGTGGCCGAGGGTTTAATCGTTCATGAATACGCTGCACTGCGAATCAAGCAGGCGGTGGTTGGCTTTGGCCGCGCCGATAAGCGCCAGGTGCAAACGATGGTGCAGCGATTGTTGTCTCTCGACCGAGCGCCGACCAGCGACGCGGCGGACGCGCTGGCGTGTGCCATCTGCCATGCGCACTCGGCCAGCTTGCTGATGGCGCTACAGTCGAAAGCGCGTGTTGCGCCGCGCTCTCGCTCGCACGGGAGCGGGCGGCGCGCCTGGACCGCGCGCATGCAAGGACTCGGATAGTCGATGATTGGCCGCATCGAAGGCCGGCTGCTGGAGAAAAATCCGCCGGCGATTCTGGTGGATGCCAATGGGGTCGGCTATGAAATCGATGTGCCGATGAGTACCTTCTATCAACTGCCGCCGATTTCGGAGCGGGTAACGCTGCTCACTCATCTGACGGTACGCGAGGACGCACACCAGCTTTACGGATTCGCAACGCATAGTGAGCGCGCCGCGTTCCGTGAGCTGATCAAGATTTCCGGGGTCGGTGCGCGCACCGCTCTGTCGGTGCTGTCCGGACTGTCAGTCACTGAGCTGGCGCAGACGATCACGCTGCAGGAGAGTGCACGCCTGACGCGCGTGCCGGGCATCGGCAAGAAAACAGCTGAGCGGTTGCTGCTCGAGTTGAAGGGCAAGCTTGGCGCAGACCTGGGCACCGCGAAGTCGAGCGCTGCGAGTGATGCCGCAGCCGACGTAATCCGCGCGCTGCTCGCGCTCGGCTACAACGAGCGAGAAGCGAATGCCGCGGTGCGCGGACTGCCACCGGAGACCGGTGTGTCCGACGGCATTCGTTACGCGCTGAAGTCGCTCGCCAAATGACTGAAGCCGAGCGCATCGTCGCGTCCGTCACTACATCGCCCAACGAAGAAGCGATTGAGCGTGCGCTGCGCCCGACGTCGCTTGCAGAATACGTCGGGCAGCCAAAAGTGCGCGAGCAGCTCGGCATCTTTATTGAAGCCGCGCGCAATCGCGCGGAATCGCTTGATCACGTGCTGCTGTTCGGCCCGCCGGGTCTCGGCAAGACCACGCTGGCGCACATCATCGCGCGGGAGATGGGTGTCAATCTTCGGCAGACATCCGGCCCAGTGCTCGAGCGGCCGGGCGATCTAGCTGCCATTCTCACCAACCTCGAAAAAAACGACGTGCTTTTTATCGACGAGATTCATCGGTTGAGCGCCATCGTCGAAGAAATCTTATATCCCGCGCTCGAAGATTTTCAGATCGACATCATGATTGGCGAGGGACCGGCGGCGCGCTCGATCAAGATCGATCTGCCGCCGTTTACGCTGGTTGGTGCAACCACGCGCGCCGGCATGCTGACCAATCCGTTGCGGGACCGATTCGGCATCGTCGCGCGCCTCGAGTTTTATTCGGCCGATGAGCTGGCAGCAATCGTCAGGCGCTCGGCGCGGTTGCTGAAAGCGCATCTGACCGAAGAAGGCGCGCGCGAAATCGCGCATCGGTCGCGCGGCACTCCCCGCGTGGCGAACCGTCTGCTGCGACGCGTGCGGGACTACGCCGAGGTCAAGGGCACAGGGGAGATCTCGCAGTCCGTAGCCGATGCGGCGCTTGCGATGCTGGAGGTCGACCGCTTGGGGTTGGACATCATGGATCGCAAGCTGCTGCTTGCGGTCATCGACAAGTTTGCAGGTGGACCGGTCGGCATCGACAACCTTGCCGCTGCCGTTGGAGAAGAGCGCGACACGCTGGAAGACGTGGTCGAGCCATACTTGATTCAGCAGGGATTGCTGCAGCGAACCCCGCGCGGAAGGGTGGCAGCGGTAACGGCGTATCGTCACTTCGGCATTGTTCAGCCGCGCGGTACGCGCGCCGCCGACGAGTTGTTCTGACGCTTGATCGCCGCTGCTGCGCTGCCGCAGCGTTGGCACTAACATTGCATGGCTTTGATGCGACAGACTGGCTAGAATCGCCGGCTTTTGCAAACGCAGCTCCGGGGAGATTCGATTGGCAAGCGCAAGTGACCTGAGAGTGAAGGAGAGTTGAGGTGGACTTCTCCCAAACACAGCGCGACCCGACTCGCAAGGTTGTCGGCATCGGCGCGGTTATCGTCTTCCACATCATCATCGTGTATGCGCTGCTCACAGGCCTCGCGCGCAAGGTTGTCGAAGTCGTCAAAGGTCCGATCGAAGTGAAGGTGATTGAGGAAGTAATTAAAAAACCGCCTCCGCCGCCCGAACTCTTGCCTCCGCCACCCAAGTTGCAGGCGCCTCCGCCGCCGTTTATCCCGCCTCCGGAAATCAATATTCAGCCGCCGCCGACTCCGGCGCCGACGATCACTGCAGTCACGCCGGAAGCGCCGCCGGCTCCGACCGCGCCGGTCATTGCGCCCCCGGCGCCGACACCCGCTCCACCGGTGCCGGCCGTGCAAAGCGCTGCCGTGGTGTGCCCGAACTATCGCGAGGCGCTGAGCTCGGTGGCATACCCGCGCGAAGCCGCGCTCGACAACATCCAGGGCGAAGTACTTGCCGAGTTCACGCTTGGCCCCACGGGGCAGATAAAAGACATCGTCATCAAGAGCTCGTCGAATCGCATATTTAATAAGCCTGCAATCCAAATGATTCAGACGCGCTTGACTTGCAAGGGCCAGGGACAGGACATCAAGTTGTCGTTACCGATCAGCTTTAAACTTAATTAATAAGGCCAGTACCGCTCACGAGGCGCTTGGCCAAGACAATCGTCCTACAAGGAGAAATTCAATGACCGGGTTTTTTCGCCGCCACGCGGCTTTGTTGATCGCGTTTGCGCTGGTGTCAGGATTGGCGCCCAGCCTCGCCACGGCGCAACAGGATGCAACGAAATCGCCGCCCCCCGTGCTGGTACCCCCCGCTGATTCGCCCGTGCCGCCTGCGACAACAGCTGCGCCTCCGGCAAAGGCTGGGCAGCCCACAGTCACGAAAGAGACGGTAGACAACCCTTACGGATTGGAAGCCATATTGCGCCAGGGCGATTGGGTGTCGATTGGCACGCTGGCGATCCTTGGGATCATGTCGATGGGAAGCTGGTACATCCTGATCGTCAAGCTGTGGGAGCAGTACAAGCTGATGCGCGAAGGGCGCGATGTGCGCACCGCGTTCTGGAAGGCACCGTCATTGCGAGAAGGCGCCAAGCGGCTTGATAAGAAGAGCGCCTATCGATACATCGCCGAGAGCGGTCTTGAAGCTAATGAGCATCATGAAGGCGCGCTGACCGAGAACATCGATCTGAATACGTGGGTCACGATGTCGGTGCAGCGCTCCGTGGATGCGGTGCAGGCCCGTACACAAGACGGGCTGGCATTTCTGGCCACGGTGGGTTCGACCGCGCCGTTCGTGGGATTGTTCGGTACGGTATGGGGCATTTATCACGCGCTGACCGCGATCGGTATTGCGGGTCAGGCGTCGATCGACAAGGTTGCCGGACCCGTTGGCGAGGCCTTGATCATGACCGCAATTGGTCTCGCGGTCGCCGTGCCAGCGGTGATGGGCTACAACTGGCTCATTCGCCGCAACAAGGTCGCGATGGATGCGGTGCGCACTTTCGGCGCTGATCTGCATGCGGTGCTGCTGGGAGGCGGACCGCAGATGAAGGGCGCACCGGCCGGCGCGTTGGCGCGTACACGCTGACCCAAGAGGGCTTGCAGATGGCAATGAGTATCGGTCCCGGCGACAGCGCGGAAGACGAGGCGATTTCGACTATCAACACGACGCCGCTGGTCGACGTGATGCTGGTGCTGTTGATCATCTTCCTGATCACGATTCCAGTCGTCACACAGTCAGTTGCACTGCAACTGCCGAATGAGGCCAATGTGCCGCGACAGACTAAGCCCGAGAACATCGAGCTAGCGGTGACGAAGGATGGCGACGTTTATTGGGGCATGCAGCTGATCAAGGATAACGATGAGCTGGTCAACCGGCTGAAAGCCGTTGCCGTTCTTACGCCGCAACCGGAATTGCATATTCGCGGTGACCTTGCAGGCCGTTACGAGTTCGTGGGTCGCGTGGTATTCGCTGCGCAGAGGGCGGGCATTCAGAAAATCGGTTTCGTTACTGAACCGCCACCGCGCGGCTAAGGAAATCGGAGAACGAAATGGCGATGAATGTTGGCGGTGGAAGCAGTGGCAAGGAACCGGACGTCATCCTGGATATCAACACCACGCCGCTGATCGACGTCATGCTGGTGCTGCTGGTGATGCTGATCATCACCATTCCGATTCAGTTGCACTCGGTCAATCTGAACATGCCGATCGGAACGCCGCCGCCGCCGCTCGAGGAGCCGGTGGTGATTACGGTGGATGTCGACTTCGACGGCACGATTTACTGGAACGGCGAGATATTGAACGGCAAGCCCGCATTGGAAGAGAAACTCATCGCAGCAGCGGCGATGCCAACGCAGCCGGAGGTGCACCTGCGGCCAAACAAGCTCGCCGAATACCGCGACGTTGCGATGGTGATGGCGGCAGCGCAGAGGCTTGGCGTAACCAAGCTCGGACTGGTGGGTAATGAGCAGTTCGTGCGTTAGACGTGCCACTTAGAGCGGAGACACGGTCGATGCAAGTTGGGGATGCAAGTTTCGGCGCGCGAGCGTTTCGGCGATCGGTGACTGCCGTCGCAATCGCAGCGGCTTTCGGTATGCAAACCAATGGCGATGGAGGGTTCAAATGGTCCTCCGTACAAGCGCAGGAGGCATTGCGCGCCGAAATCGGCCGGCCACTGCAGGCAGCGCGCGATCTGATCAAAGCAAAAAGATATTCCGAGGCACTCGCGAAGTTGCGTGAGGCCGACGCGGTACCGAATCGCAACGCCAGTGAGAATTTCCTGATCGAACAGATGCGCGCTTCGGCTGCGCTGTCGGGCGGTGACAATGGTCAGGCGATCAAGGCAATCCAGTCGCTGATGAATTCCGGCCGCTTGGCGGAGTCGCAGCAGGCGCAATATGCAGCAAGCCTCGCTTCTCTCTATTACCGTGAGCGAGATTACAAAGACGCGGCGCAGTGGGCCGGCCGGGCGCTGCGATCGAATCCATCGGACGGTGCGATGCGCAGCCTGCAGATCCAGTCCCATTACCTAGCAGGAGACCTGGGGGCGGCATCGCGAGAAGCACTGGAGGACGTTCAGGCGGCAGAAAAGGCGGGGCGTACGCCGCCCGAGGATCGGCTGCAATTGCTGGCCAATATCGCGTCTAAAACCGGTGATCGCGCGGCGTATGTCGCGGGTATCGAGCGCCTTGTTGCCTACTACCCAAAGAAGGAATATTGGGTCGACCTTTTGCGCCGCCTGGAAGCGAAACCAGGATTTTCGAATCGGCTGACGCTTGATCTGTACCGGCTGCGCGCAGCGACTAAGACGCTCGACTCTCCGAACGAAGTTGTTGAGATGGCGCAGTTGGCGTTGCAGCAGAAGCAGGCGGGTGAGGCGAAAAAATTGCTCGATGACGCGTTTGCCTCGGGCTTGCTGGGCAAAGGCGCGGAAGCGGAGCGTCAGAAGCGCTTGCTTGCTTTGGCAAGCGAACGCGTGGCCGAGGCGCCAGCGCAGCTAAAACAGGCCGAAGCTGAAGCGATCGCCGCCGCGGACGGCTC
>DATLMT010000249.1:0-21003 GCA_035537135.1 Burkholderiaceae bacterium
TCGCCCGCTTCGATCAACCTCGCAAGGGTGCATTATTCTTCTTGGACCTTAAAAGCTTGCTGATTGGCGATACTCCGCGTGGCTGACCGGCCCACCCCATCGCAGCATTCGACGCTCGCTCCGCGGGCTGCCGGCACTCCGGCCAATGCGCCTCAAGTCGTCAGCGAGGAGCGCGCATTGGCTCTTGGCTTGCCTGGCAGCGGCAATGGCGCGCCGGCTGCGCCGTCCAGCCCACTGACTGCGGCCGTGGGCAAGTCGCCAGTGGACTTCACCGTCGGGCCGCCCGACGAGGCAACGAATCTGGCAGCACGCGCTGCCGACACCGTTATCGAGACCCTGCTGACAGCAGCACACATTGGTCTGGCTTTGCTCGATCGCGACATGAGTTACCGGCTGTGGAACAACTGCCTTGAAGAGTTGTTCGGCGTGCCGGCCGATGCGCTGCTCGGGCGCGCAGTCGCCGATGCCGACGGGCTTCGACAGCTGCCTGATCTGATTACTGAACTGAAGCGAATCAGCGAAAGCGGAGATCGCACGCCGGTCGAGCGCGAATACCAGCTGCCGCGAACAGAGCGCGGATGGGTGCGCGTGAAACTTGCCCCGGTGTTCGCGATCGACGGACGCTTCGATGGCATCTTGGTCACGTGCGAGCCGATCGATCGCGAGCGCTTTGCACAAAATTCGCTCGGCGCACTGCGACAGGCGCTAGAGTCGGTCGGCGAAATGGTGTTCGAGATCGATCAGCGCGGCACCGTGGTCGACGCCAACGATGCTGCGCGGCAAAGGCTAGGCTACGATCGTGACGCGCTCAAAGGGCTGGCGCTTGATGCGATCGATGTGGGACTGACCGCGGGTGATTCGGGCTTTGCATCGCTGTATGACCAACTCCAAACGCGCGGCTCGTACCAGACTGATACGCGCTACAGGACGCGTTTTGGTACTGAATTCGCGGTTGAGACTGTGCTGCAGCGAGTCGTGCACGATGGTCGCGAATTCATTTTGCTGCTCGCGCGCGACGTCGGCACTCGCAAGCAGGCTGAGTCCGATCTGACCGAAAGCGCCGAGCGTTTTCGCGCGCTGTTCGACGAAAGCCCAGTGGCCGCTCTGTTGCTCGACAGCGAATTCCGACTGATCGGAGTGAACCGCGCCGCGTGCGAAACGCTCGGTTACGAAGTTGACGAATTGTTGGGTAAAGACCCTGCGACGCTGTTACACCCCGACGATCAGCCGATGCTGCAGCACCAACGCGCGGAAATGCGCCGCGGAGCAACGGAGTCGGAGCCAGCCGAGCGGCGCTTCATGCACCGCGACGGTCGCGTGGTCTGGACCAAGCTTTCGATGCGTGCGATTGCCTCCGAAAGTGGTCTGCGGCACACGCTACTGGTGCTCGAAAACTTCACCGACCGCAAGATTTTCGAAGAGCAGTTGCAGGTTGCATTGCGCGATCAGCAGACGCTGTTCGAAACGATGTCGGTCGGCGTCGCGCAGACGATGTCGGGCAAGATTCTGTTGGCCAATCGCGAATTCGCCGAGATGTTTGGCTATAGCGACGGTGAAGTCATCGGCATGCCGCTTTGGGATCTGTGCATCGACCGCCATCATCGCGCGCCGAACGAGGTCTCCGGGATGCCGGTCGTGCGCTCGCATCAGACGACGAGCGGAGAAGTCGTGTTGTTCCGGACCGATGGCGAGCCGGTGTGGTGCCTGGTGCAGGCGCGCCCAATTCAGGCGCAGGAGCCTGGACTTGAGGTCTTGCGAGAAGCGATCTACACATTTCAGAACATTTCCGAGATCAAACGGCAACGCGAAGCGCTATCGCGCTCTCTGCTCGAGCTGAAAGAACAGGGTGACGAACTGCAAAGCGCGCTCGCGCAGCAGCAATTGATTTTTGATACCGCGCTCGTCGGGCTGCTGTTCGTGCGCGACAGCCGTCCAGTGCGCGCCAACGCTGCAATGGAAGATCTGCTCGCGTGCGAACCCGGCGCGCTGGTGTCGCAGATGCAGTTGTTTGCGCACCCGACCGACCATCTGCTGCTGGCGAATCTGTCCGAGCACTACCAGCGGATCAACGACACCGGCGCCACGGAGTTCGAGCTTCACATGTTCCGCCGCAAGGGGCCCCCTATCTGGGTTGCGGTGCAGGGGCGCGCGGTCAATCCAGAGCGTCCGGAGCTCGGCTACATCTTCGCGTTCGTCAATGTCGACGAGCGCAAACGCTCGGAGCGCGAGCTGCGCGCCACGTTGTCCGAGTTGCAGCTGATATTTGATAACGCACTGGTCGCCGTGCTGTATGTAGCCAACGACCTGATCGTCAAGGCCAACGTCGCGACACAACAGCTGTTTGGCTATGACGCGCGCGATTGGGACGAGCTGCAAATCGCATCCCTTTTCGCCACGCCCGCAGATTGGGAAGAAATCCGCGAGTTGCCGCTGGCGGATGTCGATGCGGAACAGCTTGCAGACAAGGGGGATGCGGAACCAGAGCCCGGCAAAGATGGCGGTGTTTCGTTTGAACGGCTGATGCGGCGGGCCGATGGCACCACATTCTGGTGCGCCGGCTACGGGCGCCCGATCGACCCGTCAGCGCCCGATCGCGGCGTCATTCTGACGCTGGTCGACGTCGATGCGCGCCGGCGGTCGGAGGAAGAGCTGCGGCGCGTGCGCAACTATCTCGACCTTGTCGTCGAGAATCTGCCGGTGCTGGTATCGGTGCGCGAGGCGGAGAGCGGACGCTTCGTCAGCTTGAACCGCGCCGGTGAAACGATGACAGGTTTGACGCGAGAACAAGTGGTGGGCCGGACATGGGGCGAAATTTATGCGCGCCAGTTTGCCGAACTGTATGCGGAACTCGATCGCAAAGCGCTTTCGACCGGCACCCAGGTTGACCGCCCGCGCGACGTGATGCTGCGCGCCGACGGCAAGCGGCTGACCATCAATCAGCGTGTGGTGCCGCTCTTCGAATCTGAGCCCGGCCGCTCCTCGGCGGCGGGTGACGCGAATGCACGCTACGTGATGTCGATCATCGACGATCTGACGGAGGAAGTTCGCGCAGAGACCGCGCTGCGCGAGACCGAAGCGAGGTTCCGCCAGTTTGCCGAGAATATCGATCAGCTTGTGTTCATTATGACCGGCGATTTTTCCAGCGCGTTGTACGTCAACCCCAGGTATACCAACCTGATCGGCGGGCCGGTGTCCGATTTGCTCGACAATCCGCGCAATGTAATGCGGCACGTGCATTTTGAAGATGTGCAGACCGTCACGCGCGCATTGCCGCGACTGATCGCGCGCATGCGCCGGCTGATGCGCTCGGAATTGACCGCCCGCATCGATCATCCCACGCACGGGATCCGCAACATTAGTGTGCGACTGTCGCCGGTGCGGATGGAAGACGGTGCGATTCGCGTGTTCGGCATTGCCGATGACGTGACGGAGCGCACGCGCGCCGAGCAGCAGAAAATGGAGCAGATCGTGAAGCAGCGCGACGTTCTGGTGCGCGAGGTCCATCACCGCATCAAGAACAATCTGCAGGGCGTCGCGGGGCTTTTGCAGCAAACCGCGGATGCGCGTCCCGATGTTGCCGACATTCTGTCCGAAGCGGCCACACAAATTCACGCGATCGCGCAGGTTCATGGACTGCAGATTCGCTCCAGTGGCACTTTGCCGGTACTGGGCGTTGCGCAGGGAATTTTTTCGACGCTTTCGAACATGTTTGGCGTCGAGGTCCGCTTCGAACCGCCGCCGCCCGATCTATGGCGCTTTGGCCTGCCTGAAAACGAAGCGGTCCCGCTGGCGCTTGTGATCAACGAGCTCGGAACCAATGCAATCAAGCATCGTGCGAGTCGGCAGGACGGCATCATGGTCAAGGTCACGACGCGTCCGGACGGCATGGAGCTCACGATCGAAAATCCAGGTGCCTTGAAGGAGGGCTTCGATCTGACGCAGATTTCCGCCAGCGTATCCGGGCTGGGACTAGTCAAAGCGCTGCTGCCACGACGCGGAGCGAAACTAGTAGTCGAACGCAGCGGCGCTTTGGTTTCGACACGCTTGCAACTGTTTCCGCCGGCGATCCGCGAAGACAGTTTATAAGTTCAGGGAAGGGCGAAACGTGAGAGCATTCGATAGTCGCGACCCTGTAAGCGCGGTGCTGCTCAGTCACGTTTCACCCAACTGCAAATGGAGATAGACCAGGCCCCGTTAGTCATGGTCGTCGACGACGACCGTTTGGTGCTTGCGACGCTGGTCGCCGGTCTTAAACAGGCGGGCCTGCAGGTCATCGAGACTGACAATGGTGACGATGCCATCCTGCTCGCGCGAAAACACAAGCCGAAGCTCGCGATCCTGGACATGCGCATGCAGGGAAAGTCGGGAATGGACGTTGCGCGCTATCTCGCGGCGAATACTGACACCGGCTTCATGTTCCTATCGGCGTTCGGCGACAGCGATATCGTCGACGAAGCCATGAAAATGGGCGCGCTCGGTTATCTGGTCAAGCCGGTCGATGTGCGGCAGATCGTTCCCGCGGTACGCGCGGCCTTGTCGCGTTCGGGTGAAGAGAAACCAGTGCAGCCCGACAAGGCTTCAAGTGAAAGCGGTCGCGAGGAGCTGATTGCGATCGGCATTTTGATGGAGCGCCTCCGCCTTGACGAACCACGCGCGTTCGAGAAGCTGCGCGCACAGGCGAAAGCCGAAGGCAAACAAACAGCCGAGCTGGCGACAAACATGGTCGAAGCGGCAAATAGGCTGAATTCGATTCGCCATTAGGGTGTCCGCCGAATGCAGGTCACTCGCTACATCGAGCGGCACGGTTTCCGGCGCTGGTATGAGCGGCAACTTGTCGAAAGCCATGCCTATCTAGCGCTGGGGTTCGTCGCATTAATTCTATTGCTGTCCGGCATGGAGTTGCTCAGTAGCGCCGAAACCGGCGTGCGTTACGCCATCGTCTTGATGACAGCCGCAGCGGGAGGCATGGTGGTGCTCGTAGCATGGCGGCGTTTCGGTGTGTTGCTCGCGCGCGCAGAGCACTTTGGGGAAGCAGCGACGTGCCCGCAATGTGAAGCGTGGGGGAAGTTCAAGGTGCTCTCCCAGGAATCATCGAACGCTAACGATCCACCTGAAGCAGGACGCCCACATTGGTTAAGCGTCCGATGTACGCAGTGCGAAACGATCTGGAAATTGCAATAGCCAACTTACACGCAATAACGGTGGCGGCCGGCCACGTGCGACCTAAGCCTTCTCCCACAACGTGAAGAAAAACGTCGCTCCGTGACCTTCCGCGGGCGCTGGCACGGCCTCCGCCCATACGCGACCGCCGTGGCGTTGGATGATTTTTTGTACAGTGGCAAGGCCGACGCCAGTACCGGGAAATTCGTTAACGCTATGCAGCCGCTGAAACATGCCGAACATTTTTTGGGCAAACCGCATGTCGAAGCCGGCACCGTTGTCACGGACGAAAAACTCGGCGCAACCAGCTTCTTCTCTGCGGCCGAACTCGACGCGCGCCTCTCGATACTTGGCGCTGAACTTTGTCGCGTTGCCGAGCAGGTTCTGTAATACCAGCCTCAACAGGGTTGGATCTCCATCGGCCTTAAGTCCGGGCGCGATAACGAACTCGATCGATCTCGCGGGCTCTCTTAAGCGCAGGTCGTCGCGCAAATCGTCCGCAAGCTCGCGTGCGATCTGGGACAGGTCGACACGCTCGTTTGCTAACTCGCGGCTCGTCATGCGCGACAGATTGAGCAGCGTATCGATCATCGAGTTCATGCGCTGACTTGCGGCGACAATGCGTCGCAAATGGTCGCGACCCAAATCATCGAGTGGTTTGCCGCGGTCGCCGTAGTCTTCGAGCACGATCGTTGCGAAACCATCGACGATACGCAGCGGTGCGCGCAAATCGTGCGATACCGAATGCGCAAGGTTGTCAAGCTCGCGTCCAGCATTGTCCAGCTCGCGCACGCGGCTCGAAAGCTCGCGCGTGCGCTCGGCAAGCTCGCGCTCGCGTTGCTCGAGCGCAGACTGCAATTGAGTCACCTGGCCCGCGTTGGCATCTGGTATGGAAGACGGTTTGATTGACGACGCCATCGGCGCGGCGGTCGGCGCGGGGGTGCGCCGCCGCTGCGCGACCGCCACGGCAATCAGCACGATCAGCGCGCCGACGCAAACGGCGGCCAGTAGCTGAGTAGTATCCGGCCGCCCGATGCCGGCCGTCGCGACAGACGGCAGGCTGGCAAAGGCCAGTACACCGAATTGACGGCGCAATGCCTGCAAGTCACTGGTTTTACACAACTCCATCGCGGTGATTGTGCAGCATCAAGCTATCGGATGCGATACCGCAGCGCGCTCACGACGCAGGTCTGCAAACGGCCTCCGAAATACCCTTTTAAGTGCACCTTTTTCGAGGCGGTGCCTAACGGCTTTCGGCACTAGCCTGTGTGTTGGAAAGGCGCCGTTCCCGCAGGGCTACTTCAATTGCCGTTCGAATCAATGCTGCCGCGATTTTCATGGCTGTCGGCCCTTCGGGGCCAGCGCCTCAATGGGAGCGCCCGCGAGGGTGCGCGAGATGCGTTGGGAACGCAAGCAAGCGCTGAGACGGCATCGCCCGTGCCGTCACAGTTTCGCTCGATCGCATGGCCGCTTATTGGCGTCCTCGTTCTGGTGGCGGGTTGGACGGTCGGAATCAGCTACTACTTTCACCATCAAAGCACTGAGCGTCAATTTCTCGTAGAGCAACAGGCGCGCGGCACGCGCGCGGCACGGCTGGTGGAATCTGCGATCGTGGCCGACTACGCCGCGGTTGAGCGCAGCGCGCTTGCACTTGCGGAGCGGAGCGATTTGGTGGCAGCGCTGTCGCAGAAAAACGATGCCGCCCGTGCAGTTCGCGACTGGGCGCAAAAGGAAGGCCGCCACGCCGTGGTCGGGCAGATCGAAGTCCACGATGCACGCGGAACGCTGATCGAACGCACCGGTGAAGCCGGCATCTTGCGGCTCGATAGCGCGGAGCAGCCGGTCGGGGTGGCGGATGCGCTGCTCGGTCAGGAAAACATCACAGTCGTCGAGCGCCTGCAGGGCTTGTCGATTCGCGCGGTGTCACCCGTCGTTAGCGGCGAGCGAATCATCGGTGTGGTGGCCGTCGAGCGTCTGATCGGCGAACAGTATCTGGATCAGCTGGCAAATCGACTGGCTGTCGAAGTAGCGCTGCTTGCGCAGGACCGCGCGCTGGTCGCGAGCGCGCCGCCGGAAGATCGCTACTGGGTGCAGAAAGCGCGGCCGAGCGTGCGCACCGGCGCAACCACACACCTGGCACTGGATGGCAGCGAAGACTTGTCGCTGCGACCGTTGCCGATTGGTAACGAACCGATGTCGGTGGCGGTAACGGTTCCAAATACGATGGCGTACGAAGCGCTATCTGATTCGGGCCGCTCGTTCGGCGCGGTCGTTCTGTTCACGATTCTGGCGACGATCGTCGCCGGCATCTATCTGACGCGCCATTTGATTCGGCCCATCAAGGCGCTGACGGAGCGCGCCGAGGAACTCTCGCTGCGTTTTGCGGGACGCTCAACCCCGCCGAAGGGAGACGAGCTCGACTCGCTAGTCGGCTCTTTCGACGCGATGACGACCGCGCTGCTGTCGCATTCGGAGCGCCTGTCGCAGGCGCACATGACAGAGCTACAGGGCAGTCTCGAGTTGCAGCGCCAATATGCGCTGATGCGACTGCTGCGCGGACTCGCAGCCGCGGCCAACGAGTCCGATTCAGTGGAGCGCACGCTGGAGCGCGCGCTAAATGAGATCGGAAATTACCTTGAATGGCCGCTCGGTCGCGTCGCCTTGCTGCCCGACTATGCTGAGAATCGAAGCTTGCCACCACGCTCGTTGTGGTTTACGCGCGAGCCAGAGCGTTTTCGCGACTTCATCGATGCAAGCAACGGCATCCCCATCGTGCCTTCGCCGAGCCACATGATCGGCCGCGCGTATTTATCGGGAGTAGCCAACTGGGTGTCCGATTTGTCGCGCATGACCGATTGGAACCGGCTCGATGTCGCACTTGCGGCTGGTCTGCAAACGGGCGTCGTGATTCCGGTGATGGCACACGGCCACGTTGCCGCTTTCATCGAGTTTTACAGCGATCATCGCGTTGAGGCCACCAATGCATGGCTCGAACTCGTTGAGGCGATCGGCGCCGAACTTTCGCGAGTGGCGGAGCGCCAGCGCGCTGAGCGCGAACTGCGTCAGCGTGAAGTTGAGGCGAGCCGGCTGGCAATGGTGGCGTCGCGCACCGAACAGATGGTCCTCATTTTGGACACTGCGGGACGCATCGAGTGGGCTAACGACGCTGTGATGCGCTTCTCGGGTATCGGAATGCAGGAGATGCGCGGCCGACGCGCGCACACGCTGATGCGGGGCTCGTCCACCGATGCAGGTGCGATCCGGCGCATGGCAGAAGCCGTCGTGCGCGGCGAATCGTGCAAGATCGAATTTGTTGCTAACGCGCGGTCGGGCGAACAACGCGTGCTGGAGGTCGAAGGCCAGCCGCTGCGCGACGATCAGGGCCGCTATTTTCAGTACGCGCTGATCAGCCCGGACATTACCGAGCGCAAGCGCACCGAGGCGACGCTGCGCGAAAGCGCCGAATATTTCCGCGCGCTGTTCGACGAATCTCCGGTGCCATCGACGATTCTGTCGTCCGACCACCGCATCGTGCGCGTAAACGCGGCGCACACGCGCATGCTCGGCTACACGATCGACCAGATGATCGGCAAAGATCCGATTACTTTCATTCATCCGGACGAAGTTGACGCAGCGTACGCGCTGCGCAGCGAGATGGACCGCTCAGCCGAACGTTCGCAGTTTACGTTCGAGCGCCGCATGCTGACCGGCGACGGCACGATCGTCTGGGTGCGCGGCCACAGCGTGCGATTCTGCGATGCCAACGGCGAACGCTTCCGGCTGACGATGCTCGAGAACATTACCGACGCCAAAGAAAGCGAGCGCGTATTGCGCGACGCGAAAGAGATCGCCGAGTCTGCAAGCCGCGCGAAATCACAGTTCCTGGCCAATATGAGTCACGAAATTCGCACGCCGATGAACGGCGTGCTCGGCATGACCGAGCTACTGCTCGGTACTGCGCTGTCGGATAAGCAGCGCCGATTTGCCGACGCGGTTTATCGATCGGGCGAAACGCTGCTGGAGATTATCAACGACATTTTGGATTTCTCGAAGATCGAGGCCGGCAAGTTCGAGCTCGAATCGGTGGACTTCAACCTGCGAACGATGGTTGAGGATGTGTTCGAAATGCTGGCCCCGCGCGCCCATCAGAAGCGCATTGAGCTGGCCTCGCGCATCGGGCCCGAAGTGCCAACGATTGCCAGAGGTGATCCCACCCGCATTCGTCAGGTGCTGACGAATCTGGTGGGCAACGCACTTAAGTTCACCGACACAGGCGAGATCGTTGTCACGCTCAGCGCGCGGCTCGAAGATGGCCGCCACCGCGTTCAGTTTGAAGTGCGCGACACCGGCATCGGCCTTCGCCCCGAGGCGATGCAGCGGCTCTTCACGGTCTTCATGCAAGCCGATCAGTCGATGTCGCGCCGCTACGGAGGCACCGGCCTTGGCCTTGCAATCAGCAAACAGCTGGTCGAGCTCATGGGTGGGTCCATCAGCGTTGACAGTCATTTCGGCGAGGGCTCAACATTCCGCTTCGACGTTCCGCTCGCATCGGGGGACACCGCCGCAATTGCACCGCCGGTCGATTTACTGCAGCTGCGGGGCCGCCGCGTAATTCTGGTCGAGGACAACCCGACCAATCGCAGCATTCTCGAAATGCAGTTAAAGGCGGTTGAGATGGACGTCGCAACCGCCGATCACGGTGCCACTGCGCTGGAGCTGATGCGAGCCGCAGCGCGCGCCGGCACGCCGTTCGACATCGCGGTGATCGACATGAAGATGCCGATCATGGACGGGTTGACGATGGCTGCAACGCTGCGCAGCGATCCGCAGCTGGCCGACACCAAAATGGTGATGCTCACGTCGCTTGCGAGCGGCAACGAAGCGCAGCTGGCGTTCGAAAACGGCGTCGCACAGTATTTAACCAAGCCGGTGCGCCAGCATGAGCTGCTAGAAGCGCTTGCCAAATCGCTGCGCGATACGCCAGCTGCCGCACGCGCGGCGGTGGTGACACAAACCCATCGAGCCAAGGTGCTGGTCGCAGAGGACAATTTGGTCAACCAAGAAGTGGCGCGGGCCATGCTGCGCGACCTCGGTTGCGAGATTCGCCTGGCGGACAACGGGCGCGAGGCGCTCAATGCGCTGCGATCGCAGTCGTTCGACATCGTTTTCATGGACTGCCAGATGCCGGAGATGGACGGGTTTGAGGCGGTCCGGCGGTTTCGCTCGTCCGCGCAAGCAGACTTCGAAACGGCGCTTGATACCCCCATTGTTGCGCTGACGGCAAATGCATTGGCGGGCGATCATGAGCGCTGTATGGCTGCGGGCTTCGATGAGTACCTGCCCAAACCGTTCAAGCAGCAACAGATCGATGCGCTGCTCGCGCGCTGGACGAAGGCCGAGTCGCGCGGCGTCGCTCGCGCAAAGCAAGCCGCGCCGGAAATGCCGCAGGTGCCGGTACCGGCTGGCACTGAACACGAACTGCCTGTCATTGACATGTCGATCATTGAGCGCATTCGGCAGATGGAACAGCGCGGCGCCGCGCGCCTGCTTGAACGCCTGATCGAAACGTACACGTCGACCGCCGCCAAGCTGATGGCGGATGCTGAGCTCGCACTGTCGCACCGAGACGCCGTGATGGTGCGGCACGCGGTGCATACGCTCCGCTCGTCAAGCGCGAACGTCGGCGCAACCCTTTTGTCGCAGCGCTTCGCAGCCATCGAGTTGGAGGCACGCGAAGGAAAGACGCAGCAAGCCGAACAGGAGTGGCCGGCGGTGCGTATCGAATACGCCCGTGCAGTGCACGCGTTACAGGCGTTGTTGACAGTCGAGAGCGCGGCTTAGCATGCAATGGACCGAGCCATGAGTGATCGGATCAACGACACGGGCAGCGGCGGTGCGATGGCCAACCGGCGCGACGGCGACAGCGACGGCGGCAGCGAGCCGCGCAATGATCTGGTGCTGCTGGTCGACGATGACCCGGTAGCGCGCCTGTTGACCGCCTCCGCGTTGGCCGAGCGCCAATGGCGGGTCATTGAAGCCGACGGCGGTGGGCACGCGCTCGAGCTGTTTGCCGACAATTTGCCTGATGTCGTCGTACTCGATGCCTTGATGCCGGACATCGACGGCTTTGTTACCTGCGAGCGGCTGCGCCGGCTGACCGGCGGTGAGCACGTCCCGGTGTTGATGCTGACCGGCCTGGACGACGAGCCTTCGATCGCGCGTGCGTACGAAGCGGGCGCCACCGACTTCTTCGTGAAGAGCACCTCGCAATGGACGCTGCTGTCCGAGCGGCTGCGCTACATGATCCGTGCCTCGCGCATGCGCGAGGAGCTTGCCGAAAGCCGCGCCAAGCTGACCAAGGCACAACGCATCGCGCGCCTGGGCAGCTGGGAATGGAACATCGCATCGCGCTGGGTGAAGCTTTCCGAGGAATGTTTTCCGATTGCGGGTCTTCCGCAGCAGGAAGATGGTCTCGCCGACTGGTTCGTGTGGTCGCGCGCGGTAGAAGACGAGCGTGCACGCATCGAGATGCTGTTTCGCGAAGCGCTTTCGGGCACCGGGCAGATGAAATTCGAGTGCCGGATCGCACGCCCCAACGGGCAGGTAAGGGTCGTACACATTGAAGCCGAGGTCGATCGCGACGAAGGGGGTCGCGCAGTGGCCGTGCATGGCGTCGTACAGGACATTACTGAGCGCAAGCACGCGGAAGACCAGATTCGGCAGCTTGCCAATTACGACAGTCTCACCGGATTGCCGAACCGGCGCTTCTTTCGCGATCAGTTCGGGTCCGCACTCGAGCGCGCCCGCACCAGCGGCACTGCGGTAGGCGTGTTGTTTATCGATCTGGACCGCTTCAAACAGATCAACGACACATTAGGTCATCAAGTGGGCGATCAGCTGCTGCGCGAAGTTGCTAAGCGGCTTTATCAATGTGTGCGCGAGAACGATACAGTTGCGCGCGCCGCTGAACGCGCAGGACCGTCGCAGGGGGTGCGGCCCCCATCTATCGGCTCGGCCACGCGCAGCTTGGCCGCGGGTTCGCAATCGGCGCCCGTACCAAGCAATACCAACAGCGTTGCGCGCCTCGGCGGCGACGAATTCACGATCCTGGTAACGGACGTATCGGAGCCGAGCGTGATCGAGGCGGTCGCGCAGCGCATGCTCGAAACGATGCGCAAGCCGTTTAGCTTCTCCGGCCATGAGCTGTTCGTGACCGCATCGATCGGCCTTGCCGCGTATCCGTCGGACGGCACCGACGTCGACACCTTGCTGCGCAAGGCGGACATTGCGATGTACGCGGTCAAGGACAGCGGACGCAACGGCGTGCTCAGGTTTTCAAGCGCAATGAACACCGCGACGGCCGAACGGTGGCGGCTTGAAACGGCGCTGCATCGTGCGCTCGAACGTCAGGAGTTGGTGCTCTACTACCAGCCCAAGATCAACGTGGTCAGCGGCCAGATCGTTGGCGCCGAAGCGCTGATGCGCTGGAAGCGCGGCGGCGAGCTGGTGCCTCCTGCTGAGTTCATCACGGTGGCGGAAGAATCGGGTTTGATCGTACCGATAACCGAATGGGCGGTGCGCGAAGTATGCGAGCAAATGGTGCGCTGGTCGGACCACGGCCACCCGCCGATTCCAGTCTCGGTCAATATCTCTGGCCGCCACCTACAGCGCGCTAACCTGGTCGAGCCGGTGCAAGCCGCACTGATCGGCTTCAAGCTCGATCCACGCTTGCTCGAACTTGAGTTGACCGAGACAGTGCTGATGAACAATCTGAGCGCCACGCTACCGCTGCTGCAGGCGCTAAAAGATCTCGGTGTTTCGATTTCTATCGACGATTTCGGTACTGGTTACTCATCTCTGTCGTACCTGAAACGGCTGCCGATCGATACGCTGAAGATTGATCGTTCGTTCGTGCGTGAGCTCGAGACGAGTTCCGATAGCGCCGCGATCGTCGGCGCGATCATTGCGATGAGCAAGAGCCTAAAGCTCCGTGTGGTCGCCGAAGGCGTCGAGACGCAGGGGCAGATGACGCGGCTGTTCGACCAAGGCTGCCAGCTGATGCAGGGCTTTCTGTTCTCGCCCGCCGTACCGGGCGACGATTTTCCGTCAATGCTCAAAGCGTCTACCAGCCAGTCGCACTGGCGCATCGACTTCGGCCCGCGCGCGCGCAACAAGAGCGCAGGCGACGAGCGTGACAGCGTAGATACGCATTCCAATGGCCAGCACTTTGGCGCGCTAGAATCGGAGATGGTCGGGCCGCCACGTCCCAGCACACAACAGCAATCGACGCCGCGGGATGTCGAACCCTCCGGCGAGCAGCCGAATCAAAAAGATCGCGCGCTGCGTTGGGCCAATCGTTTTATCGGGCGCGATAGTTAGGTAGTTTGCTAGGGATCAGTTTCAAGCGCACGCCAAGCCGCCCGGCGCATGCGATACATTTCGGCCGGTTAGCCCGCCCGAACGCATGCATCATTCGCCGCTCCTGTTGCAGTTGGTCATCATTCTCGCGACCGCTCGCGTGTGCGGGTTGATCCTGCGCAGCTTCGGGCAGCCACCTGTGATCGGCGAGATGGCGGCGGGAATTGTGCTCGGTCCTATCGTCTTTGGCGCCATTTTTCCCGAGTTTCACGCGACGCTGTTTGCGCGCGACTCGCTGCCTGCGCTGGGCGCGTTGAGCCAGCTCGGTCTCGTGCTGTTCATGTTCATTGTCGGCGCCGAGATGCGAGCACCGAACGGCGTGCGGGCGCAGGTGAAAGCGGCGGGTCTTGTAGGCGTATTAAGCGTGTTGTTGCCGATGGCGCTTGGCGTGGCAATCGCGCCTGCACTGCACCCGCGATTTGCGCCCGAAGGCGTTTCGTTCTGGCCGTTCGCGCTGTTCATGGCCTCTGCAATGGCGATCACCGCGTTCCCGATCATGGCGCGCATCCTTAAAGAGCGAAACATGACGCACACGCCAGTGGGGCGCCTATCGCTAAGCGCGGCCGCGATTGCCGACGTGTTCGCATGGATCATGCTGGCTTTTGTGGTGGCAACAATCGCTTCGCATGAGGGCTGGGCTGGGTTCTGGAAGACGGTGTTTGGCTCGCTGGTGCTGGTCGCGGTTGTGTTCGGCGTGCTACGCCCGCTCTACGCCCGGCTGCTGATGAAATTCGCCGCCGATGGGCAGCCCGGCGGTGTGATGCTGGCGCTGCTGATGATCGGCATGTTCGCCTGCGCAGCAATCACACAATGGCTGCAGTTGCACGCGGTGTTCGGCGCGTTCTTGTTTGGCGCGTGCTTGCCGCGCGACGATCGTCTGCTTAAGACGCTGATTGAACGAGTCGAGCATTTAGCGGTGATCGTGCTGATGCCGATCTTTTTTGCGCTCGCCGGGCTTAACACGACTGCCGACGCGTTCGTCGGCGCCGGCGCAATTGCCCTGCTGTTGATCTTGTTCGCGGCGATCGCCGGCAAGGTGGCCGGCGGCGCGAGCGGAGCACGGTTAGCCGGCTACAGCTGGCGCGACAGCCTGGCCGTCGGCTCGCTGATGAATGCGCGCGCGCTGATGGAGCTGATCGTCATCAAGGTCGGGCTCGACGCCGGCGTCATCGGCATGGAAATTTTCACGATGTTAATGGTGATGGCAATACTGACGACGGTAATGACCGGTCCGCTGGTGACGCTGTTTACGCGCCGCGGCGCGGCGCAGTTCGCTACTCCACCAGCCCGTTCTTGATGGCGTAGTGTGTTAGCTCTGCGTTGCTCGTCATCGCCATTTTCTCGAGGATGCGCGCACGATAAACGCTGACGGTTTTCGGACTCAACGCCAACTCCTCCGCAATGTCGGACAGGCGCTTGCCGGAGGCGATCAGCTTCAGTGTTTGAAATTCGCGGTCGGAGAGTTTTTCATGCGGTGCGCCGTCGGTCTCGGGCGTGTTCAGATTTTCGATCAGTGCCTGCGCAATTTCCGGCGTGACGTATTTACGGCCCGACACGACTTGCGCAAGTGCCTCCAACAGCTTCTCGGGCGCGCTCGCCTTGTTCAGATAGCCGAAAGCGCCGGCGCGAAATGCGCGCACGGCATATTGGTCTTCGGGATACATGCTGACGATCAGCACTTTGAGCTTCGGGTGATCGTCGCGCAGTGCTTTCAGAATATCAATGCCGTTTTTTCCAGGTAGCCCTACGTCCATCACCAGTACATCTGGCTCCCCGTGCTTCTTCAGCTCGTTGCGCAGTCCCGTGTAGTCCGACGCCTCCGCGATGATCTGCACCTCGGGATGCTCGCAAAGGACCTGCACGATGCCGCGTCGGACGATCGCGTGATCGTCGACCACGAACAATCTAATCGTCATCGCTGCTCCTTTCGGCTGGGGCGCCAGCCGAGCGATTCGGTAGCGGAGGAATCGAAAACATCACGGTCGTGCCGCGGCCCGGGGACGACGAGACCTCGGCCCAACCACCAAGCCCGCGAGCGCGCTCGACAATGCCACGCACGCCGAACCCGGGCGTGACTTGCAGGGTCGCTGTGTCGAATCCGTGTCCGTTGTCCGCCACTTCAAGCACGATCTCGTCGCCTAGCGCGAACAACTGCATGTGAACGAGCTTTGCGTCTGCGTACTTGCGAATATTCGTCAGCGCCTCCTGCGCCACGCGGTACAGCGCCGCTGCTCGATCCGGTGCGATCGCAAACTCCTCGCGGTTCGCATGAAAATCAACCTTGATTCCGCTGCGCTCGGTAAAGCCGCGCCCCAGCCATTCGAGTGCAGCGACGAGACCCGCGTCGAGTACCGCGGGGCGCAGAGAGTGCTGAATCCGATGGCTGGCAACGACTGCGGATTCGAGCAGTTGCGACATTGCATCGAGCTGGGGCCGGGTGTCGTTGCCTGGAAGCGCGCGTCTCAGTCGTACCAGCTCGAACTTCAGCGCGGTCAGTGCACCTCCGATATCGTCGTGAATTTCCTGCGCAATCGCGCGCCGCTCGTCTTCCTTTGCGCGCTCAAGGTGCTGCGTCAACTCGCGCAGCTTCGCTTCGCTGTCGGCGAGCGCCGCTACCGCCGTGCGCGCTTCTCGGCGTGCATCGGCCGCCTGCAGGCTGTGCTGCAGGGCAGAAGCGACGCGAAACATGCGCGTTTTAAGAACGAAGTCATCGGCGCCTGCGTGCAATGTCGCCACGGCGAGGTCCTCCGACATTTCACCCGACAGGACGATTACCGGAATGTCGGCGTCGATGCTCTTCGCGACCGTGAGCGACGCGAAAGAGTCGAAGCGCGGCAAATTATGATCGGTGATCACCGCATCGACGCGCTCTTTAGCAAAGGCGTCGCGCATGCCCGCTTCGTCTTCGACCCGCGTGGTGCGCGGGTTCAGCCCCTCGCGTGACAACATCGCCAGCAGCAGTTCGTAGTCGAGCTCGGAATCCTCGACGACGATCAAGTTCAGCGCTGGATGGTCCTTCATGCTGGCGCGCATTCTGGCCGATTTACGAAGCCAGCATGCGTAAAATTGCACCGCAAAGTCCGCTGGACGATCGCTGGCAGCCGCAGGAAGTTGCGGTTGCGAGAGGTAACGTCCGGACTCCGCAGAGCGACGTAGCAGGTAACACCTGCCCACCGCGAGGTGAGGATTAGAGCAACAGAGACGAGCTTCGGCTGGCAGACGCGCAAGCGGCTCGATCGCCGGAGGTGAAACGGGCAATCTCTACGTGGAGCAACACCGAATAGGCGGCCGATGATCTGGCTCGGGGAGGCCGCGGGTAGGTGGCTTGAGCCGGCGGGCGATCGCCGGCCTAGAGGAATGATCGTCACGGCGTTCGCGAGGACGCTGCACAGAATCCGGCGTACAGGCGGGCTTTGCATTTTCTTTTAACAGGTCGATGAGCGTCAATCGCAGACCAGTGGTGGCCATCATCGGTGCCGGCTTCGGCGGGCTCGCCGCTGCGCGCGGCTTGCGCAATGCGGCATGCGAAGTAGTGATCATTGATCGCGCCAATCACCACACATTTCAACCTTTGCTGTATCAGGTCGCGACGGCAGGATTGTCTGCGCCGCAGATCGCATCGCCAATCCGGCATATTCTGCGAGCGCAAAAAAATGCGCGCGTGCTTTTGGGTGACGCCATCTCGATCGACGCTCCGGCCAAGGAAGTGCATTTGATCGATGGCAAGATCAAATTCGATTACCTGATTGTTGCCACCGGATTGACGCATTCCTATTTCGGCAACAGCAGCTGGGCGCGGCACGCACCGGGCTTAAAGACGCTCGACGATGCGCTCGAGATCCGACGCCGAATCCTGATTGCATTCGAGCGTGCGGAACGTGAAAGCGATGCGGCAAAACGTGCTGCATGGCTCACGTTTGTCGTTATCGGCGGCGGCCCCACCGGTGTTGAGCTCGCGGGCACGCTTGCAGAGATCGCGCGGCATACGCTGACCAACGAATTTCGTGTGATCGATCCGGCGCAGGCGCGCGTGCTGTTGCTCGAAGGCGGGGCGCGCATCCTGAACACGTATCCCGAAGTGTTGTCGGACAAGGCGGTGCGACAACTGCAGAAGCTCGGCGTTGAAGTACGCGTGAATGCGCAGGTAAGCGACGTCGAAACAACTGGAGTGACAGTGGGCAATGATGAACGCATCGAGGCACACACGGTGTTGTGGGCGGCCGGCGTGCAAGCAACTCCGCTCGCGCGTAGCCTGCCGGGCCCGCACGACAGGACAGGCCGAATTCTTGTTACGCCGACGCTGCAAGTTGCCGGCGTTGACTCTATATTCGTGATCGGTGACTTGGCGTCAATTGTTCAGGATGGCAAGCCAGTGCCGGGCGTTGCGTACGCAGCGAAGCAGATGGGTGCATATGCAGCGCGTGCTATTGAACTAAACCTACAGCGCGGCGAAGTCGGTTCGAGCATCGCTTCGTTTCGATATCGCGATCGTGGATCGCTCGCCACGATTGGTCGCAAGGCAGCCGTCGCCTTACTACCCGGGGGAATTCGTTTGTCCGGTCTTGCCGCGTGGTGGACATGGCTGCTGGTACATATTTTTTTCTTGATAGGTTTTCGCAATCGCATCACAACGATGGTTGACTGGATGCTTGCGTACATCACCCACCAGCGACATGCGCGCCTTATCTTTGCAGATACGGCAACACGGGACGCGCTGCAAGACGGCTCGTGAGAGTCCACTTGCAAAGCCACCTGTATCTTCTTCTTTTGATACGCTATTCATTAGTTTTGGCGTACTCGGCAGCCAGCGTCTCTAAGTCCTTGTGAACATTAAAAAATCCCCGCAATTCTCTTGACCGCGCCTTCGGCGAGGCCGTACAGTCGCGCCGTGTGAAAAAGTGGGAAATAGTGGGCTAGTCAGCGTTCGCTTTGACTGACTGCCTGCGGGGGACGCGGTGTTTCAAGGGGCTTCACAACTGACGCTGGACGGAAAAGGCCGCGTCTCGATGCCAAGTCGGCATCGGGACTCGCTCGCGGCCCATTGCGACGGCCGACTGACGGTGACGCGTCACCCCGATGGCTGCCTGCTGGTTTATCCACGCCCCACATGGGAGGCGCGACGCGAACAGATCGCGCAACTGCCATATTCGGCGCGCGCGCTGCAAAGACTTCTGCTTGGTAACGCTACCGATGTTGACCTCGACAGCGCGGGCCGCCTGCTGGTGCCGACCGAGCTGCGTGCCGGAGCGCAACTTGAGCGCGATTTAATGTTGCTGGGCATGGGTGCGCACTTCGAGCTGTGGGATACCGCACGCCTTGCGGAACACGAGCATGCGGCGCTAGCGGGTGGTCTGCCCGAGTCGGCTGCCCAGTTCACGTTTTAGCCGCGTGAAGGTGAATGTCTCATCCTCCATCGCTGCAGTTAGGCGAACACCGTTCAGTACTCGCCGAGGCGGCTATCAACTACCTGTTGACGGACCGCGACGGCATCTACGTCGATGCGACCTTCGGCCGCGGTGGTCATTCGAAATTAATCCTGGATCGCCTGAATCCACGTGGCAGTCTGGTTGCGCTCGACCGCGATCCGGAGGCGATCAACGCGGCTCGGTCGATCGTCGATCCGCGATTTCACGTCGAGCACACGCCGTTTTCACAGCTCCGAGTCACGCTCGACGCCCTGTCCATTACAAAAGTTCAGGGCGTGTTGTTCGACCTGGGAGTGTCGTCCCCGCAGATCGACGATCCTGCGCGGGGGTTTTCGTTGCGCGCCGACGGACCGCTGGACATGCGCATGGATCCGTCATGCGGCGAAACGGCGGCCGAGTGGTTGGCGCGAACATCGTTCGAAGAGTTGGTGAAAGTGATTCGTGATGGCGAAGAGCGGTTTGCTGCATCGATTGCAAAGGCGATTGTTGCTCGCCGCACGGATGCGAAAGCAGGCGGTGCGCGGCCGCTGGCAACGACCTCAGACCTTGCGGCTCTGGTCGCGAACGTCGTCGGTCGGAGCCGCAAGGATGCATCTCAGCACCCGGCAACACGTACGTTTCAGGCTATACGGATTTACATCAATCGAGAGCTTGAGGAATTGGCGCTAGCGCTTGAACAGGCGGCTGCAATGCTGTCGGCCGGCGGACGGGTAGTCGCGATTAGTTTTCATTCGCTCGAGGATCGTATCGTCAAGCGCTTTATCGATGCGCACCATCATCCGGAGCGCGCCCAAAGCGAACAGCGCCGTGTTCCGCTGCGTGCCGATCAGCTTCCGCGCCCGACACTGATTGCGATCGCGCGTGTTCGCCCGGATGACGACGAAAGCCAAGCCAACCCGCGCGCACGCAGTGCGGTGATGCGCGTAGCCGAGCGGACGGCAGAGCCATGGCCAGAGGCGCGCGCATGAGCGCGGCCCGCCCCAAAGCGCACGACGTCGCTATCGGCGGGACCGCGCGCAGCGCGAGGGAGCACGTCACATGCGCGGGTTGATCGCGCTGCTTGGAGCGCTGCTGTTCGCATCGGCGCTATCGTTGATTACCGCGCAACATCGCTCGCGCTCGCTGTTCATTGATCTGGAACGCGTGCAGATTGATGCGAAGCGGCTCGACGTCGACCATGAACGGCTGCGCATTGATCAATCGCGTTTGTCACAACCGTCGTACGTCGCATCCGAGGCACGCAAGATCGGCCTGAAGCCGATCGACGCCGCACGCACTGTCTTCCTAAGTCAGCCCTCGACGGAGCCCAGGAAATGAGCCGGTTCCCGGACGCAAGAGCTCACAGCTCGTTTAAAACCGCCCGAAAAACCACACGGCGTGAGCGCGCCGAACGCACCAGCTCCCACGCTAATCCGCTGCTGACCGTTGCTTTGCCGGCGTGGCGCTCGAAGCTGATGCTATTCCTGTTGTTCGTTGGATTTCTCGCTCTCACAGGCCGCACGTTCTACTTGATGGGCGGCGTGTCGACCGGCTTCCTGCAACGCCAAGGCGAAGCGCGTTACGCGCGCACGCTCGAAATTCCTGCGACGCGCGGGCGCATTACCGATCGGAGCGGCGTTGTGCTGGCGTCGTCGGTGCCGGCGCGCGCTGTGTGGGCGATTCCAGAAGACATCGATGCTGCGCCAGAGCAGCTAAACACACTCGCGCGCCTCTTGCAGATGAACGTCGGTGAGCTGAAGCGCCGGCTTGCTGACGATCGCACGTTCGTCTACCTGCGACGGCAAGTCGATGCCGACGTCGCCGAGCGCATTGCTGCACTGACGCTAGCCGGCATTCACTCGACCCGCGAGTTCAAGCGCCACTATCCCGAGGGCGCGACCAACGCCCATGTGATCGGCTTCACCAACGTCGAGGACCGCGGTCAGGAAGGCATCGAGCTCGCGCACGAGCGCCTGCTTGCAGGACGCTCCGGCAGCCGGCGCGTGATCAAGGATCGGCT
>DATLMT010000250.1:0-7356 GCA_035537135.1 Burkholderiaceae bacterium
TGACTAATTGTCTTGCATGCGCGCGCGACCGTCTCTAGCAACAGACGCAGGTCCGAATGAATGCCGTGCTCGCGCTCACAGCGAATCAGGTAGTGCGTCAGTGACAACTTCATCGCACGCACTCTGATGCAAAACCACTGCGTGCCCCGATCCCGCGCCTGCGGTGCCCGACGTACCTCATTCCGGCCCGCCTCTCGCCGCAAGCTGCGCACTGCTCGCTACGCTTTCCATCAGCCTGCGCGCTAATTTGCGAGCGACTTGTTGACGATCTCGCATACGTCGCGCGATAACCCTCGCTGCGCCGCAACCTTCCCCAGCGCCGCACGCATTGCTTCCTGACGATCTGCGGTGAACTTGCGCCAGCGATCCAGCGCACGCGCGATGCGCGCGGCGATCGTTGGATTGAACTTGTCGAGCGCCAGCACTTGATCGGCCCAGAACGCATAGCCGCTTCCATCGCGGCGGTGGAACTCAGCATCATTCAGCAGGCAGAACGACCGAACGAGGGCGTTCACGTTGTTGGGGTTGGACAGCGAGAAGCCCGGATGACGCTGCAACAAGCGCACGCGCTCGACGACCGGCGGTTCGCCAGGATGCGCGATCGCGGTTGCCTGCAGCTGGAACCACTTGTTCATCAGTAACGGCTGATCGCTCCATACGCGCGCCAACTGGATCAGTGCCTCTGCCTTTAGCGGCGACGCGCTGTTGACGATCACCGCCAGCGCGCCCTGCGCA
This sequence comes from Burkholderiaceae bacterium, assembly GCA_035537135.1. Lineage (GTDB taxonomy): Bacteria > Pseudomonadota > Gammaproteobacteria > Burkholderiales > Burkholderiaceae_F > JACCZX01. The sequence continues at coordinate 736 of DATLMT010000250.1, forward strand.
TCAGTCATGTTTGTCGAAGCGACCAGTTGTTCGCGCGCGAGATCGAGCACGCCTTCTGTGTCCGCCTCGGCCAGGTAGGAAAGCGCGAGATTGCGCAGCGCGCGGCGTCCCGCCGACTCTGGATCCGGCGAGTAGTCACTGTTTGTTTGCAGGGAAGACTGCAATGACGAATAGGTCGCCTGCCAGTCGCCCGCAAGCCGTTGACCCAGCTCGCGCATCGCAAAGCGCCGCGCAGTGCGGATTGCTTCGGGATCGACGACGTCGCGCTGTTCGCCGATAAAGCTCTCGGCGGGCAGCAGCAAAGCTTGCGCTTTAAACGCGGGGGACAGCGTCGAGTCAAGCAGCGTCGCGCGCAGCATCGTCACGACGTCGTCGTCGAGCGACAATGGACGCGCGGCTTCGACGGCATCGGTCAGCGCCATCAGACGCGCGATTGCAAGTCGTTGCCCCGCTTCCCACCGATTGAACGAGTCGGAGTCGTGCGCGGATAAAAATACAAGCTCGGCGTCGCTGTATCGATGCTCGACGATGACCGGCGCTGAAAAGTTACGCAGCAATGAGGGTACGGGCCGCTCGCGGACGTTGATGAAGCGAAACGTCTGCTTCGCCTGCGTGAATTCAAGCACCACGGTCGCAGGCGTGCCGGAGTTCGTGTCGGCCTCTCCGTCCAGCTGTAGCGGCAGGTCGCGTCCATCACCCGCGATCAGCCCGACTGCGAAAGGAATATGAAATGGCTCCTTTAGCGACTGCCCCGTAGTCGGCGGAGTCGACTGCGATAGCGTCAACTCGAAGGCAAAGGCGTGCGCGTCGTAGTGGGATTCGACGCGCACGCGGGGCGTGCCCGCTTGCGAGTACCAGCGCTTGAACTGGGTCAGATCGCGACCATTGGCGTCTGCAATCGCGGCAACGAAGTCGTCGCACGTGACCGCCTGCCCGTCATGGCGTTTGAAGTACAAGTCCATGCCGTGCCGGAAGCCGTCGACACCGACCAATGTTTGCAACATGCGAACGACCTCGGCGCCTTTCTCATACACCGTCGCCGTGTAAAAGTTGCTGATCTCCTGATAGCTGTCCGGGCGCACTGGGTGCGCCATCGGTCCGCTGTCTTCCGGAAATTGGCTCGCGCGCAGTGCGCGAACGTCTTCGATGCGCTTGACCGCGCGGCTGCTCGCATCGCCCAGCATGTCGGCGGAGAATTCCTGATCGCGAAAAACCGTCAACCCTTCTTTCAGGCTCAGTTGAAACCAGTCGCGGCACGTGACGCGGTTGCCGGTCCAGTTATGAAAATACTCGTGGCCGACAATCGATTCGACGTTCACATAGTCGTCGTCTGTCGCAACCATCGGGCTGGCCAAAATGTATTTGGCGTTGAAGATGTTGAGCCCCTTGTTCTCCATCGCGCCCATGTTGAAATCATTCGACGCCACGATCATGAAGCGGTCTAGATCGAGTTCCAGCCCATAACGACGCTGGTCCCACTCGATCGCACGCTTCAGGCTCGCCATCGCGTGCTGCGTTTTGTCCTGGTTACCGTGCTCGACGTAAATCTGCAGAGTGGCATCACGCCCGCTCGCGCGCGTAAACCGTTCCTCATGCACGGCGAGGTTGCCGGCCACCAGCGCGAACAGATAGCTCGGCTTCGCGAATGGGTCATCCCAGATGGCGTAATGCCTGCCTTCCGACAAATCGCCTTGCTCGATCAGATTGCCGTTGGCGAGCAATACCGGATAGCGTGCCTTGTCCGCCCGGATCGTCACGCGATACTTGGTCATGACGTCAGGCCGATCCGGAAAAAACGTAATGCGACGAAATCCTTCGGCTTCACACTGGCTGAAAAAGTTGCCGTTGGAAACGAACAGTCCCATTAATTCGGTGTTTCGCGCCGGCTTGATGCGCACGATCGTCTTCAGCTGAAACCGATTCGACGGGGTGCGAAGCCGAAGTGTCAAACCATCGTCGCGCACCTGGTAGGCGCTCGCCGGTAAGGCGTGGCCGTCGACCGCAATCAGCGCGAGATCAAGCTCTTCGCCGTCGAGTCGAAGTGGCGCGGAGCCACCGACCACCGGATTGCGCCGCACATTCAGTGTTGCGGTGACGTACGTCAGCGCCTGATCGAGATCGAACTCGAGCGCGACGTGATCAAGCAAAAAGTCTGGCGGCCTATAGTCGGCGCGGCGAATGGTGACGGCTTGATCGTTACGCATCGGGTGGCGATTGTAGCTACGCGCTTTTCTCTGCGGCCAAGTAGATTCCGGCGAGAATCAGCGCGCCACCGGCAAGGTGATAGATGCCAATCGGATCGTCGAGCAATGCCCATGATAGGCAAGCTGCAAACACCGGCGTGAGATTAACGAAATACATTGGCAAAACGGCTCCGACGCGCGCGACGCCGCGGTCCCAGCAGTAATACGCGGCCAGCGACGGCAAAAGCACGACGTAAATGAGCGCGCCTAGGTTGGTTAGGCTGGCGGCCGGAATGTTTTGCGTGATCATCCACTCGGTCAGGTAAAAAGGCAGGATCATCAGCGCACCGAGTGCGATCTGTACGGTGAGAAATACCGTGAGTGGCAGCGGCGGGCGCTGCGTGCGTAGCAGCCACGTGTAGATACTCCACGCAAGCGTTGCGGCCAGCATGATCAAGTCTCCTGCTGCGAACTGCAGCTGCAGCAGATTGCGCGGCTCTCCGCGGGCGATGACCCAAAGCACGCCGAGCAGCGACACCGCAGCGCCGATCCATTGACGCCGCAATACTGGCGACGAGAAAAACGCAGCACCGGCGAGCAGCGTGATGATCGGACCCGAGGCGCCAATCAGCGTCGTACTTACGGCGGTCGAAGTTTGCAGTGCCAAATACTGAAGCGAGTTGTAGCACCCCACACCCAGCAGGCTGGTCCACACGAGCAGCGGCCAGTGGGCGCGGATCACAGCGCGGTGGCGCCATACCGATGCGGCCGCAAAGGGTGCAATCAGTGCGAACGCGAGCGTCCAGCGCCAGAATGACAGCGCCAGCGGAGGAAACTCGCCCACCAGTGCACGCGCAAGGACCGCGTTGCCGGCCCAGAACAGCGGCGGTGCGATCAGTAACGCAGTGGTCGATGCAGTGAGGGCTTGCTGCCGTTTCGTCATCTAATCCGACAAAAGTAGGTTTGTACTTTTGTCGGTGCTCTAAAACTCGATTTCGTCGCGAATCGCCGCGATGCCCGCTTTGGCGCAGGCGTCGTCGGCTTCGCCGCTCGGTGCGCCTGACACGCCGATTGCGCCAAGGGTCGCGCCTCCCGCCTGAATCAGCACGCCGCCGCCCACTGCGACCACATTCGGAATCTCTCGTACTCCTGAGCTTGGCAGTCCTGACTGCGTCTGTTTTGCCAGCTCCAGCGTATCGATGCGAAAACTGATTGCTGTGTAGCCCTTGTTGATTGCGGTGCTGACGGTGTGCGGGCCCGCGAAACGGTCTCTCACCATCGTCTGTGCGACGCCAGACCGATCGACCACCGCAACCGCCGCCTGGTAGCCGCGCTTGCGGCAATCTTCCAGCGCTGCAGTGGTCGCCTTGAGTGCTGACTCCGGCGTCAACAGACGCGTCGTGTGGGTTCCGGCTTGTGCAAGTACAAGCTCAACCGTGCACGCCAGCAGTGTCGCGACCGCTAATTTCTGCATTTTCACTTCCCTGGGTGTTTGAGGTCAAAGGCTAGCAGCCATACACTTTGCACTTAACACTGCGCCTAGGGTTGCTATGAATCTTGCTGACCTGAATGAATTTGTTGCCGCCAAGTGGGACGAAGATGTCGTCCCACGACTAGTTGACTACGTCCGTGTGCCCGCCAAGTCGCCCGCTTTCGACGCCAGCTGGGATTCGCACGGGCACCTGCGCTCGGTCGTCAAAGCCGCGGAGGCGTGGTGCCGCCACCAATCGATCGCAGGACTGACCATCGAAATCGTGGCAATCGAAGGCAAGACGCCGTGTCTGTTGTTCGATGTGCCCGCCACGCACGGCCTAGGAAACGATCGCACCGTTTTGTTCTACGGCCATCTGGACAAGCAGCCCGAGATGGTCGGATGGCGGGACGACCTTGGCCCCTGGAAGCCGGTGTACGAGGACGGAAAGTTGTATGGCCGAGGCAGCGCCGACGACGGCTATGCGATCTATGCCGCACTAACAACGATCGCGGCGCTAGATGCGCAGCACATCGCTCGTCCGCGTTGTGTCGGCATCATCGAGACGTGCGAGGAAAGCGGCAGCCCCGACCTCCCGAAGTATCTGTCGCTATTGGCGCCGCGCTTTGGCGACGTGCAACTCGTAGTTGGACTCGATTCGGGATGCCGCAACTACGACCAGCTGTGGGTGACGACATCGTTACGGGGCCTGGTCGGCGGCAAGCTAACCGTGGAAATTTTGAGCGAGGGCGTGCACTCGGGACACGCAAGCGGCATCGTGCCGTCATCGTTTCGTATTGCGCGCCAGTTATTGAACCGTCTGGACGATGCCGCCACCGGCACTGTGCTGCTACCGGAGCTGCAAGTAGAGGTTCCTGAAGAGCGGCTGCAGCAAGCTTGCACTGCCGGCGAAATCCTCGGTGACGAAGTGTGGAAAGAATTCCCCTGGGTCAGCTGCTCACATGGTGCCGGCGGACATTTACATGCAATGCCGGTGACGACCGATCCGGTCGAAGGCATTCTGAATCGCACATGGCGTCCTGCGCTTGCAGTCATCGGCGCTGCCGGCTTCCCAAGCATCGATTCGGCGGGCAACGTGCTGCGACCAAAGACAACGTTCAAGCTCAGCATGCGCATTCCACCGACCGTTGACGCCGAGAAGGCGACAGCAGCGATCCGCAAGGCGCTGACCGACAACCCGCCCTACAACGCCAAGGTGACATTCGATGCCGACTGGGGCGCGACGGGGTGGAACGCGCCGAATACGGCGGGCTGGTTAAAGAGCGCGCTGTCGCAAGCGTCGATGCAATCCTATGGACGCGATGTTGCGTGGGTCGGTGAGGGCGGAACGATCCCGTTTATGAACATGCTCGGCGAGTATTTCCCGCGCGCCCAGTTTTTCATTACCGGCGTGTTGGGTCCGCATTCGAATGCGCATGGGCCCAACGAATTTCTGCATGTGCCGTATGCGAAGAAGCTGACGGCGGCAGTGGCTTACGTCGTTGCAGCGGTGCGATAACTTTAAGTTGAACTTCTGATCGATCGTGGCAGCACCGCGTCGCGAGACGCAGTGCTGCCTCAATGAGCTACTTCTTCGCCGGCGGCTTCGATGTGGACGCCGCTGGTTTGGCGGGAGCAGCCGCCGGCGTCGCCGGCTGCGCTTCGAGCTGCTGTGACGCCGGGTTCGTTCCTCCCTGCACACCGAGTGTTCCGCCAGTGCCGAGACCTCCGCGCACCGCTTGCGCTTTGTAGTTGCGAGTGGCTTTGACCAGCTTGTTGTACGAATCCATGAACGACGCCACGATGATCTTGCCTTCTGGCGTGTTGCTGTATCCCCCCACACTGGTCCAGCCGCTGACGCTGCTGAACGCACTTCCGACACCGTTCCAATCGAAGTTGCGTGCGCTACCTTCGGCCGCCGCAAGTTGAACGCCGGAGCGGTTATCGATCATCAGCAGCGTTGTCGATGCTTCATTGGCCCGGATGCCGCCGGCTGCATGACCCAGGGTACCGGCGACACCCGGGAGGCGACCGAGGTAGCTGCCCACGTTTACCCCGCCGGTATTCTTGTCACTAAAGGTCACGCTTGGAGCCATTGTGTAATCGGCTGCGGCCAACTGGCCCTGGCCGAAATTGCTACCTTGTCGCATCTCGCCGCTGCGCGTTAATTCGCGTTCGCGCATAACGTTGTTCAATGACCTTCCACGCTCGACGACGACGAAACAGTTCGACTGTTGGATCATCATTCGCAACACTGGCGTGGTCGAGCCGAGCCGACGGGAGCGTAGATAGCTATACCACTCGGAGTTCGTGTCCTCGTCCACAGCAAGAGTGCCGAGCGGCTCGGGGCACTTTTCGAGTTGCGGGCTGGCACCTGATGAAGTCTCGCCGCCGGCGCTTCCGGTTGCCACCGTGCCGCTGCCTCCGAGGGTCGGCGCCGTGCCGCACGCTGCCAGCACCGCAGCAATCGCACCGCTGATTAGCAAGACCGGCACGCGAATCATCGAGCCGGGTGGATTTGCGACGCAGCTGTTTTTCATGTTCCTCCTTGCGGTGGTTGCCTGCTCAACCAATGGAGCGAAGCGCTCTGTTGCGGCTTCAGATATTACAAACCTTTACCTGCGCTCAGCCTATTTTTTTCTGAAGCCGATTGGCGGACGCTGCGCTGGCGCCACGCTTCGATCGCCAGTTCCATGAATTCTTTGACCGAGTGTGGACCAAAAGCAGGCAAACCCAGGTGCAAAGCTGCACGACTGAGCTCGGCCAGCAAGTTCGTCGTATCGACGGGAGCGGCTCCCGACTGCTTGGATAGTTTTTCGCCCGATGAGTTTAGAACCAGCGGCACGTGCAGGTACCGCGGTGTCGGCAACCGAAGCGCTTTCTGCAAGAAAATCTGGCGTGGGGTGTTGTCGAGCAAGTCGGCGCCCCGCACGACGTCAGTAATGCTCTGAGCTGCATCGTCGACGA
>DATLMT010000251.1:0-4032 GCA_035537135.1 Burkholderiaceae bacterium
GCCTCGCGGAACGCATGAATATGCGAAGTTGATCAAGCCGAGCGAACTCTCACGGTTCGCACGCATGGCCTCCCTTGAGGTTCGCACCATCGTTGGGGTTCGCTATAACCCCTTCACGCATGTCGCAACACTGGCTGACGATACTGATGTCAACTACATGATGGCGTGCCGCAAGCCTGCATGACGAATAGCGGCCGCGTCGCGCTGGTGCTGCTTGACTTGGACGGAACTCTGGCGGACACCGCACCGGACCTTGCCCGCGCAGCCAACCGAATGAGAGCGGCGCGCGACCTCGAGCCGTTGCCGCTTGCCGAGCTGCGCCCGTTTGTTTCGCAAGGTGCGCGCGGCATGGTCGGCCGCGCGTTCAACGTCGGGCCCACCGATCCGCGCTACGCGTCGCTGCGAGAGGAATTCTTGCGCGAGTACGAATCCGCACTGTGTGTCGACACAGTCTTGTTTCCCGACATGGACGACACGTTGCAGCAATTTGAGCGGCTCGGGATCAAATGGGGAATCGTCACAAACAAGCTGAGCAGGTTCACCACGCCGCTGGTACGCGCGCTTCAACTTGACGAGCGCGCCGCCTGTGTCGTCAGCGGTGACACCACTGCGCACGCTAAGCCGCACCCTGCCCCTTTGTTGCATGCGTTGGCAGCTTCACGCACGCCGGCCTCCGAAGCCATCTATGTGGGGGACGATCGGCGCGATATCGATGCTGGCCGGGCCGCCGGCATGCGCACCGTGGTCGCCGCATACGGGTATCTGGGCGTGGAGGAGCCATATCAACAATGGGGTGCAGATGTCGTCATCGAGTCGCCGCCACAACTGATGTCATTAATGCAATCCGGGGCCGAAAACGCGGGTTGATTTCGCGCTGAAGTGGTGCCACCTGTCGACGTACAATCGAACTTCTTTGGGGGCGACCTGGCTTCGACGCGGGTTGTGCAGGATCTCAGGGCATGCCGAGGACCAGTGACCTCGTAAATCCATCTGGAACACTACAAACGCCAATAACGAGCGTTTTGCTTTAGCCGCTTAATACCGGCTAGACGCTGCACTAGCTGGCCCCTGGGCTAGGCTGCGCAAGCAGCAGCAGCGCCATTTACAGAGGCTGGATGCCGGCGGGGTCACGACGGCGGCATTGAGATCAGTGACTGGCTGCGCGTCGGCCTGCCGATCGGCTAAGCGCGCAGTGAGAGCTCAAATTGACCGGCTACGCATGTAGAACTGGATCTGGATCATTCGCGGACGGGGGTTCGATTCCCCCCGCCTCCACCACTTACAAGGCGCTGGGCGCCACTTTCGTTTCAGCGGCGGGACGGCAAGCGCGTCGATAGAATCCGTCCATGGCCGACGCGACGGATATCTCAACACTCAGACGCATTCTGCACGGCAACCGTCGGATCGCCGTCGTCGGCATTTCGGCTGAATGGCATCGACCGAGTTTTTTCGTCGGTAAGTATCTGCTCGAGCACGGCTACACGATGATTCCGGTGAACCCGAAGTACGGCGAAGTGCTCGGACAGGTGTGCTATCCAAACTTGGCCGCCGCACGCGCCGCAAGCACGATTGACATGGTCGATTGTTTTCGCAAGGCCGACGATATTGGACCGCTCGCAGACCAAGCGATTGCAATCGGCGCGAAAACCCTGTGGATGCAGCTCGGTGTCGTTAATCGGGTAGCCGCTGCGAAAGCAAGCGCAGCGGGACTCGACGTTGTGATGGACCGCTGCGTCAAGATCGAGCACGGACGATTGTTCGGCGGCCTCGCCTGGGCCGGAGTCAACACCCGTGTGATTTCTGCGCGCCGGCCGCAGCAGCTGCCGTATTAGTCGCGATGGCGGATCGCGAATTCGGCATCGAAACGTTGTGCCTGCATGCTGGCCAATTGCCCGATGCGGTCACCGGCTCGCGCGCACAGCCGATTTATCAAACCACGAGCTACGTCTTCGACTCGGCTGATCACGCCGCGAGTCTTTTTAATCTGCAGACGTTCGGCAACGTTTACTCGCGTATTTCAAATCCGACCGTTGCGGTGTTCGAGGAGCGCGTCGCCGCTCTTGAGAACGGACGCGCCGCGCTGGCGACGAGCTCGGGCATGGCCGCGCAGCTCACAGCGATCCTTGCGATCCTGCAGCCTGGTGATCACATCGTTGCATCGAGCCTGCTTTATGGCGGCACGTATTCGCAGTTCGCCGTCACTCTGCCGAAGATGGGAATTCAGTCGACGCTTGTTGATCCCGACGATCCGGAAAATTTCAAGCGTGCGCTGCAGCCGAACACGCGGCTTGTTTACGCAGAGACCCTTGGCAATCCGAAGATCAACGTGCTCGACATTGAGCCGGTCGCAGCGATCGCGCACGATGCGCAAATCCCGCTGATGATCGATAACACGATGGCGTCGCCGTATCTGTGCCGGCCGTTCGAATGGGGCGCGGATATCGTTGTGCACTCCGCCACCAAGTACATCGGCGGCCACGGTACGACGATCGGCGGCGTGCTGGTCGAAAGCGGCAAGTTCGATTGGGGCAACGGCAGATTCCCTGACATGGTGGCACCATCCAAGGGTTACCACGGCGTCAGGTTCTGGGAGACGTTCGGCGATTTCGCCTACACGATGAAGGCGCGCATGGAAGTCTTGCGGGTGCACGGCTCTTCGCTCGCACCGTTGTCTGCGTGGATGCTGCTCCAGGGGCTTGAAACGTTGCACGTGCGAATGGAGCGGCACGTACAGAATGCGCGTCGCGTAGCCGAATACCTTGAAGCGCACGCGAACGTTGCATGGGTGAACTGGCCGGGACTGCGATCCAGCCCGTACTACGCGCTGGCGAAGAAGTACCTGCGCACCGTTGACGGCGAACCCGGCGCTTCCAGCGTGATGACGTTCGGCATCACGGGCGGCGCCGCTGCGGGAGTCAAGTTCATCGACAACCTGCAATTCCTGTCGCACCTGGCGAACATCGGCGATGCGAAGTCGCTTGTCATTCATCCCGCATCGACTACGCATCGGCAGTTATCGGAAGACGAGCAACGTGCCGCCGGTGTGTTGCCGGAGATGGTGCGGCTCTCGATCGGGATCGAGTCGATCGACGATATTCTTTGGGATCTTGAACAGGCGCTGAACGCAAGCAGCCAATTAACGGCTTGCTAAAACCCGACAGCGTTCTTGCCCTTTAGCGCCAAGATTTTTCGCGCCTCAGCCGGCGTGGCAATCTCAAGCCCCAGCCCTTCGATGATCTGCCGAACCGCGCGCACCTGCGCCGCGTTCGATTCCGCAAGCCTGCCGGGTCCGAGCCATAAGCTGTCTTCGAGTCCGACGCGTACGTTGCCTCCCATGGCTGCGGACATCGCCGCAATCGGCAGCTGATTGCGTCCTGCACCCAGCACGCTCCACCGATACTGGTCACCGAACAGGCGGTCAGCGGTGCGCTTCATGTGGGCGACGTCGTCCGGATGTGGGCCGATGCCGCCGAGGATGCCAAAGACGCTTTGAATAAACAACGGTGCCTTGACCGTGCCGCGATCGAAGAAATGTTTGGCCGTATAAAGATGTCCGATGTCGTAACACTCGATCTCAAAGCGCGTGGCGTTACTGGCGCACGAGGTGAGTATGTGCTCGATATCGCGAAAAGTGTTTCTGAACACGCGATCGAAAGATCCCTCGAGATACGGCCGCTCCCAATCAAACTTGAAGTCCTTGAAGCGCGCAAGCATTGGATACAGGCCGAAGTTCATCGATCCCATGTTGAGCGACGCCACCTCCGGCTTCAACTGCAGCGCCGGCTGCAGCCGCTCTTCGACCAGCATCGTCGGCGCGCCGCCGGTAGTGAAATTGATGACGACATCTGAGCGACGTGCAATCTCCGGTGCAAACTCCAGAAAGTACTTAGGATCCTGCGTGGGCCGTCCATCGACGGGGTCGCGTGCGTGCAGATGGACGATCGCCGCACCGGCTTCGGCGGCCGCGACCGCTGCGTCGGCAATCTCCTTGGACGTAATCGGTAAGTGCGGCGACATCGACGGCGTGTGTAT
>DATLMT010000252.1:0-3496 GCA_035537135.1 Burkholderiaceae bacterium
TATTGCTTCTAACAAAGCAATAGGCCACTATCCCGCCCGCCGTCATTAATGGGAGATCAGCTTTGATGCATATTCAGCTACTCGTAGTCGCTGTCGGCGCGATTGCGTTTGCGGCACAACCGGCACTCAGTCAGGACAGCAAGCTTCTCGACCGTGGCACCTATCTGATGAACAGCATCGTCGCGTGCGGCAACTGCCACGCGCAGCGCGACAAGCAAGGCCGTCCGATGCCCGAACTCGGCCTGTCCGGCGGACAAGTGTTCGACGAGAAGCCGTTCAAAGCGTACGCCTCGAACATCACACCCGATCCGGAGACCGGCATCGGCAAGTGGACCGAAGCGCAGCTGATGCGCGGAATTCGTGAAGGTATTCGACCCGACGGCTCGCTGATCGGCCCGCCGATGCCGATTCACATGTACCGCGGCATGTCGGATGACGACGCGCGTGCACTCGTGGCGTACCTGCGCGCGCAACCGCCGGTGAAGAACGTGGTACCAAAGTCGATCTTTCATATCAAGCTGCCGCGCAGCTATGGGCCACCGATCAAGAAGACAATCGTCGCGCCCGCACGCAGCAATCAGGTCAAGTACGGCGCGTACCTGGCCGGACCACTCGGCCATTGCATCGACTGCCACACTCCGTACAACGATCGAGGCATGGATGTGCAACGCCTCGGTGCCGGCGGTTCGCCATTCGCCGGGCCGTGGGGGGTGTCGGTGTCCAGAAACCTGACGCCAAGGGGACTAAAAGACTGGAGCGACGCCGAGATCGCGCGTGCAATTCGCGAAGGCAAAAGCCGCGACGGAAGTCCGCTGAAGCCGCCGATGGCGTTTGACTGGTACAAGAACATCAACGACCAGGACATGACGGCGATCGTTGCCTACCTACGTTCGCTGAAGCCGATGCCGTTCGGCGGCGCGCCGGCCGCTAAGCCATAACGAATCCTTACCGTGACTGAGTACCATTTTCTTCACAGCGCTTCGTCGCGCTAAGGTGCTCAGCGCAAAAATGAGACTTCCCGAATTTATTCGCTTTGATATGGAAGGCATCTTGGCGGACTGGCAGGCATTCGCAGCCACCCAGTTGCCAGGTGCCACCGGCATGAGGCCGCTCGAGCTGCGAGACCACGCCCAGAAAATTCTGGAAGCCGTAGCAAAGGACATCCACCAACCGCAGACCGAACATGAGCAAGCTGAAAAGTCGAAGGGTCAAGCGGAGCCGTTGAGCAATGCTGCGGAGACCGCAGCGGAAACCCACGCGGTTCTACGTGCCAGGGACGGCTTTGACATCGCGCAGATGACCGCGGAGTACCGCGCCCTGCGTGCAAGCGTGCTGCGCCGCTGGTCCAATGCGAACGAGCCGGTGCGGACGGACCTGCAAGACATGATTCGCTTCAACGAGGCGATCGACCAAGCAATAGCCGAGTCAGTCAGCGCATTCAGCATTCAGGTTGAACAAGCGCGCAACTTCTTTCTGGGCATGCTCGGTCATGACATGCGCAGCCCGCTGAGTGCGATCCTACTGTCGGCGAGCTACATATCAAAGCTGAATGTAGGTGAGTCCATAAATGTCGCAGCAAAGCGCATCATGAACAGTGGCACTCGCATGCAGGCGCTCTTGAACGATCTCGTGGATTTCAACCGCACCAAACTGGGAGTGGGTATCCATGTCGCCCCATCCGAGATCGATTTGCGCGAGTTGTTCGAAAGTGGGCTGCAGCAATTGCGGTTAATCAATCCAGCGCGTGAGATCCAGCTCACAGTAAACGGCGACATGCGCGGCCATTACGACGGCAATCGACTGCAGCAGCTGCTCGACAACCTTGTTATCAATGCCATTAAGTATGGAGACGTCGATGCGCCGATTCGTGTGGCGCTGTCGGGAAATGCCCAAGACGTAGTTTTAGCTGTAAGCAACCGCGGGCCGGCAATTGAGTTTGGACTGCGCCAGCAAATCTTCGATCCGCTGATGCGAGGTCCCCCGCCTTCTGATCCGACACAGGACAGTGATGGCGGCCTCGGTTTGGGGTTGTTCATCTCCCGCGAGATCGCGATCGCTCATGGCGGGAGCATTGAAGTCGATTCGGACGCAAACGAAACGGTTTTCAAGGTGCGTTTGCCGCGGCGGCTCAAACCGAAACAAGATAGTCAGATAGATCATCCTGCGGATCGAGGAAGCGTTAGCGCGGCACAGGGAGAAGAAAGCACGTTGAGTGCTTCCGATCACATCCGTTGACAGGGCCCGAGCGACATTTCAACTTCTGCGCGACAAGTACTTCCGTGGCGAGCGCGATGCGCAGTCGCTAAGGCTGCTTGATTGGTGGTGCATAAGACCGACGCGCGTAGGTTCTGCGCACCCTGTGCTCAGTGTCGTGAAATGACGCGCACGACGGTTTCCTTGTAGTTGCGAAACCCCATCCGCTCGTAGAGACGGCGCGCGCCGGTGTTGTCGTGCATGACGTGCAGAAACGGCGTTTCGTTGCGCAGCATCTCTCGGCGAATCAACTTAAGCATCAGCCGCTTTGCAAGGCCGCGGCCCTGAAAGTTGGGGTGCGTACAGACGCCGCTGACCTCTCGCAGCGTGCCGGCGTGCGAACGCTCGCCCGCCATCGCAATTAATCGCGAACCATCGAAAACACCGAAATATTCGCCAAGCTCGATGGTGCGCAAGCCGAACGGACCGGGATGCGTTAGCTCGGCAAGCTCAAGCGCCTGCGGCGCGTGCTTCGCCATCAGCGGCACCGCGTCCGGTGCTGCATCCGCCGGCGGCATATTGGCTTCCCAGATCATCTTGAGCATCGTCGCCTCGATCTTGATCTGCCAGCCTGCCGGAGCTGCACCGGTCCAGCCCTCGGTGTAGAAATGTTCGCCCCGCTCGCAGAACGCACCGAGCGCGGATAGGTCCGGCCGCATTTGATCGGCAAAGGCGACGATCGGCGAGAAGCCCGGTGCGTAGCGGCGTGCAGCACCATTGCCTGCGGCGAATTTCGCCTGTGGGCCGGATAGTGCGTGCCAGAAGACGTTGTCGAGCTGCTTCATGGTTCAAATGTACTTAGAGTGCGCTCCATGACCGACCGTCGACTGCGCTTAATCGCTGCCCTGATGTCAACCGTGGCCGGGTTGCTGACGGCCGCAATGATCACCCTGCACCCGGAGGGACTCAATGTTCCGCGTTGGGTCGCCTACGTGGCGTGCGCAGCGTTCGTGTTCGCCGGCCTTACCATCATGGCTCACGAGTTCGCACTGCATCGAATGCATGCATGGCTGGTTATTGCAAGCGTAGTGTCGTTGCTTGTCCCGGGTACGTGGGTCGCCTTCGGTCCCGGTGCGCGCGAGTGTTCAGTAAGCGGACCGTTCCTCAGTGGTATGGGTTCGGACCTCGTGTGTCGCGTCGCATTCGGGCTGGGCGCAGTTATCGTGGCCGCCCTTCTGGTGTGGATCGTACGGCGGACGCTTCGCCAGCGCCGGTGAGCCATCCCGCGGTCTTCTGCGTTCGA
>DATLMT010000253.1:0-4948 GCA_035537135.1 Burkholderiaceae bacterium
CAACTGTGTATGCCCCCAGACCGAAGAAGGCGGCGTGCCCGAACGACACGATGCCGCCAAGGCCCATGCCGAAGTGCAAGCTCGCCGCGAGCAGTGCAGCGATTGCAACTTCGGTCGCAATTGCGAGCGCGTAATCGCCAATGAAAGTCGGCAGCGCGATGGCAATTCCAAGCGCAGCACCCCCGACAACGCGCCAGCGCAAAGCCGGCACGACAAACGGTGGATGCGCATGCAAGCGCGTCGTTTGAGACATCCGTGCGCGACCGAACAGCCCGTGCGGACGCAAGATCAGCACGACCGCCATTACCACGAAGATCAACACCAATGTCGACTGCGGCAGCCACCAGCTGCCGAACGCGTGCAGAATTCCAATCAGCAGCGCTGACCAGAACGCGCCCGTGACCGAGCCCAGTCCACCGACGACAACCACGACGAATGCTTCAATCAAGATGCCGAGGTCCATCTGCAGATTGACCGTCTCGCGCGGAATCTGCAGTGCCCCGGCAAGGCCGGCGAGAAATGCGCCGAGCGCGAACACGGAAGTAAAAAGAATGGGCTCGTTTAGGCCGAGCGCGCCGGCGGTCTCACGATCCTGCGAAGCGGCGCGCACCCACACTCCCCACCGGGTGCGATTGATCACCCACCATAGCAGTGCATAGACGGCTGGCCCAACAGCCATCACGAACAACGAATACTGCGGAACGAAGGCGCCGACGATCTCGACGCTTCCCTTCAATCCCGGTGCGCGCGGTGCGAATAGCTCGCCCGGGCCCCAGATCGCCAACGCAACGTCCTGCACGATCAAAACGACGCCGAAGGTTGCCAACAGCTGAAAGATCTCCGGCGAAGAGTAGATGCGCCGAAGCAGAACGATTTCGATCAGCGCGCCGACCACCGCGACAACGAGCGCCGCCAGCAGCAGGCCGCCGAAAAAATTGAGCGCGCTCGGCGTCCACTGCGTCGTGATCGTGTACGCAGCGTAGGCACCCAGCATATACAGCGACCCGTGCGCGAAGTTGACGACGCGCGTCACGCCAAAGATCAGCGTCAGCCCGGCGCTGACGAGAAACAATGTTGAGCCGTACGAAAGCCCGGCGATCAGCTGACCGAGGATCAGGTCCATAACGAATCATGCCGCCTATCGCGGCGGCAGCGCACGGCTACTTCTGTGCTTCAGGTGGCCGCTGCTTCATCGCCTCGGTGGGCGACGGCAGATATTTCGCACCGTCGGCATAGCGCCAATCGACCATCACGCCCTTGCCGTCGCGCACATCGAGCTTTCCGACGTAAGCGCCCATCGTTGACTGATGATCGGCCGCACGAAACTGCGCCGGGCCGAACGGTGTCGACCATTGCAGCCCCCGTAATGCGCTGATCAATTTTTCTGTATCGACCGACTTCGCTTTTCGGATCGCTTCAAAAATCGCGGTGAACGTTGCATACCCTACGACCGAGCCAAGCCGCGGATAGTCGTTGTATCGCTTGTAATACGCGTTAAAGAACTTCGCGTGCTCAGGCGTGGAGATCTGACTCCACGGATAGCCGGTGACGATCCAGCCTTTCGGCGTCTCATCCTTCAGCACGTCAAGGTATTCGGGCTCGCCGGACAACAGACTAACCACAGGCACGCGTGGAAAGAGCCCGCGCAGGTTGCCTTCGCGCACCAGCCGCGGCAAATCGGCGCCAAAGGTGACGTTAAACACCGCATCGGGCCGCGACGCGATGATTGCCTGCACGGTACTCGCCGCTTCCAGCTTGCCGAGCGCGGGCCATTGTTCAGCGACGAACTCGACATCGGGTCGCTTGGCTTTCAGCAAGTGCTTGAAATTCGCCACGGCCGACTGGCCGTATTCGTAGTTCGGCGCAATGATCGCCCAGCGCTTGGCCGAAAGCTTGGCAGCTTCTTCAACCAGCATTGCTGACTGCATGTAGGTGCTTGGGCGCAGCCGAAACGTATAGCGATTGCCTTTTTCCCATACCAGCGCATCAGTAAGCGGCTCAGCAGCGACAAACACGATGCGATTGCGTAAAGCGAAGTCGGCCACTGCAAGGCCAACGTTCGACAAAAACGTTCCAGTGATCAGCGCTACGCTTTCATTCGTCATCAATTCAGTCGCCAGCCGGATGGCGTCTTCTGGCTTGCCTGCATCGTCGCGTGAGATCGCCTCGACCCGCCGCCCAAGCAGGCCGCCAGCGGCATTGACCTCATCGACAGCGAGCTGCCACCCCATCCGATACGGCAGCGTGAACTGCGGAATCGTCGAGTAGCTGTTGATCTCGCCGATTCGAATCGGCGCGGATTGCGCGCGTACGACCACTGGCAGCGTCGCTGCAGCTATCACTGCGGAAGCAACAACCTCACGGCGGGTCGTCATGGCGACGTTCTCATTCAGAGTAAAAACGAAATTGCAACGTTAGAATAGCGGTTTTGCAAAGCAACGCTGCAGTGGAGTTGATGGATGACGCACGTCGTCGTCGAGTCATGCATAAAGTGCAAGTACACGGACTGCGTCGATGTGTGCCCCGTCGATTGCTTTCGCGAAGGACCGAACATGCTGTCGATCGATCCGGACGAGTGCATCGATTGCGCGGTGTGCATTCCCGAGTGCCCCGTTAACGCCATTTATGCGGAAGAGGACGTGCCCGAGGATCAGCGCGAATGGATTCCGCTGAATGTCGAACTGTCGAAGGAGTGGCCTTCGATCACGCGCATGAAGCCGCATCCGCCCGACGCCGATCAGTGGAAAGACGTGCGCGAGAAGCGGCACTTGCTCGAGCGCTGATTTCTTTCAACGCTTTTCTCTAACTGGAAGGCCTCAGTGCTCTATCACCTGCATGAATTGCAGCGTCGTTTCTGGAACCCGTTTTCAGCCTGGGCCCAGGCGACGTCGCAAGTATTTTCGAACCCATACAGCCCATTTGCGTACACGCCGCTGTCGCGTCGGCTAGCCGCTGGTTACGATCTGCTGCATCGGCTCGGCAAGCAATACGAGCGCCCCGAGTTTGGACTGCGCTCGATCGACATCGACGGTACCGCGGTGCCGGTTACCGAGGAAGTCGTAATAAATAAGCCGTTTTGCAGATTGCTCCATTTCAAGCGCGAGTTCGGAGCGAAATCTGCAGGCAAGTCCGGCAGGCGAGCGGATCCGACGGTGTTGCTCGTTGCACCACTGTCCGGACATCATGCAACGCTGTTGCGCGACACGGTTCGCACACTGCGGCCCGACCCCGATGTCTACATCACCGACTGGATCAACGCCCGCGTGGTCCCAATTGCGGCCGGGCCGTTTCATTTGGACGATTACGTCGAGTACGTGACCGAATTCATCCAGCACCTCGGCCCGGATGTGCATGTCATTTCGGTGTGCCAGCCGACGGTACCCGTGCTCGCAGCCGTTTCGCTGATGGCCAGCAGCAAGGATCCGAAGCTGCCCAAGACGATGACGATGATGGGCGGACCGATCGATCCACGCCGCAATCCGACGCAGGTTAATGCACTGGCGATGCGTAAGAGCCAGCATTGGTTCGAGAACCACGTCATCTTCAAAGTACCTGCGGCCTACCCTGGGTACCTGCGCAGCGTATACCCCGGCTTCCTGCAACACGCCGGCTTCGTCGCGATGAATCCTGACCGTCACCTTAAGTCCCACTGGGACTATTACCTTGACCTGGTCAAAGGCGACCAACAAGATGCCGAAGATCATCGCGCGTTTTACGACGAGTACAACGCGGTGATTGATTTGCCGGCCGAGTACTACCTCGACACGATCAGGATCGTGTTCAAGGAGCACCAACTGCCGGACGGTAAGTGGCGTGTGCGCGGCAAACTTGTGAAGCCCGCAGATATTCGCTCGGTCGCGTTGTTCACGATCGAAGGAGAGCTTGACGACATTTCAGGCAGCGGCCAGACGCAGGCGGCGCACGATCTATGCAAGAACATTCCGAGATCTAAGAAACATCACATGACGGCAGCACGAACCGGCCATTACGGCATCTTCAGCGGCCGCCGATGGCGGCAGAACATTGCGCCGGAGATCGCAAAGTTCATTCGCGCCAACCTGTAGCGCTTGAAAGAGTGCGCGCGTGCCTTTAGCTGATCAGATCGACGCCGTATTGCCGCAGACGCAATGCACGAAATGCGGTTACGCAGGTTGCCGTCCGTACGCCGAAGCGATCGCCGCCGGTGAAGCCGAAATCAATCAATGCCCTCCGGGTGGCGCCGGCGGCATCGAAGCGCTCGCGCAGTTGTTGGGCCGAGAGCCGATGCCCCTGGATCCTGTCAATGGGGTCGAGCGTCCGCTTATGGTCGCTGTGATAGACGAGGCTCGATGCATCGGCTGTACTTTGTGCATTCCCGCTTGCCCGGTCGACGCGATCATCGGAGCGTCGAAACGAATGCATTCGGTAATCGCATCGCACTGCACCGGCTGCGACCTGTGCGTGCCACCGTGCCCGATGGATTGCATTTCGATGGTTCCGGTGCAGCCTGCCCGTGCCTGGAGTGTGTCCGATCAGGACGCCGCGCGTGCACGACACTACGCGCGCCGCGAGCGGCTGCAGCGCGCGATTGCACCGCGGCCGGTGCAGTCGCGCGCAGCCACTGTGGCCGCCGCCATTGCGCGCGCGCAACAGCGGCGCGGCGCCACCAATCAATGAATCCTGCCAAGCGTCGAGCTATCTACGAAACATTTCGGGCGCTGAATCCAAATCCGACGACGGAGCTGCTGTACACAACTCCGTTCGAGCTGCTGGTCGCGGTGGTGCTGTCCGCTCAGGCCACTGACAAGGGCGTCAATGCCGCCACGCGCGTTCTGTTCAAGATCGCAAACACGCCGCGAGCACTGCTCAAGCTCGGCGAAGAAAAGCTTTCCGGCTATATCCATTCGACTGGGTTTTATCGAGCGAAAGCCCGCAGTGTCATTGGACTGTCGCAGGCGCTGGTGGATCA
>DATLMT010000254.1:0-11954 GCA_035537135.1 Burkholderiaceae bacterium
GTCTTCGACATGTTCATGCAGGCGGATAACTCGCCTGCGCGCTCCAGCCACGGGTTGGGACTCGGCCTATCGCTGGTGAAGACGCTGGTCGAGATGCACGGCGGCACGGTAGGTGTGCAAAGTACCGGAGTAGGCAAAGGAAGTGAGTTCGTGGTCCGCCTGCCGCTCTTTCCGGAGCGGCGTAAGACGCCGCGGCCGAGGCCGGAAACCACTGACGCGGCAGGACTGACGCGACGCCGAATTTTGGTCGTTGACGATAACCGCGACGCGGCCACCAGCCTCGCCGTGCTGTTAAAGCTCAGCGGTCATGAAACGCAGACGGCGTACGACGGCCTGGAGGCTGTAGACGCTGCGTCCATCTTTAAGCCTGACGTGGCGCTGCTTGACATTGGGCTGCCCAACCTGAGTGGTTTCGAAGTCGCTCGCAAGATCCGCGCAGAGCCATGGGGAAAGTCAACAGTATTGATCGCCGTGACCGGTTGGGGCCAGGATGAAGATCGCCTGAAATCAGGTGAGGCGGGATTCGACGGCCACCTGATCAAGCCGGCGGACTTTTACGCAGTGCGGAAGTTGCTGGCAGGGTTGAGCGCCAGCCCAAAATAGGCAGAGGGGCTCACTCATTGCTTCCGTTCGCGCGGCAAACGCCCCAGCAGATAGAACTCGTCATTCGGGCGCATGCCAATCATGTTTGCCATTCGATTCGACAGCGCAAAGAACGCTGCAATTGCGCCGACATCCCAGATGTCTTCATCGCTGAACCCCTGCGTGCGCATTGTCTCGAAGTCGGTATCTTCGATCGTCGATGAGGCGGTTGCGACTTTCATCGCAAAAGCCAGCATCGCTTTTTGACGCGGCGTGATATCCGCCTTTCGATAGTTAACAGCGATCTGATCGGCGATAAGCGCTTGCTTTTCGTACACGCGCAGAATCGCGCCGTGCGCGACGATGCAATACAGACAATCATTGGCGCCGCTGGTCGCCACCACGATCATTTCCTTCTCGCCTTTGGTGAGTCCTGAGTCGCGCAGCATCAGCGCGTCGTGATACGCGAAGAACGCGCGGCATTCGTCAGGCCGATGCGCAAGCGTCAGAAATACGTTCGGCACGAAGCCTGCCTTTTCCTGCACTTCCAGCATGCGCGCGCGCAAATCCTCCGGCACGTCGTCAATCGACGGGACTGGGTAGCGGCTGATCGGTTTTGTTGCTGTGTTTGTCACTTGATCTGCTCCGACAAAACTTCGACGCGAGGCTCGACCACGTGGGTCGCAAACTGGATTTCGTACAAGTGCGCGTACAGCCCGCGACGCGCCAGCAAGTGGCGAGGGCTTCCACTCTCGACAACCCGTCCGTGCTCGAGCACGACGATGCGGTCGGCGCGCTCAATCGTCGACAGACGATGCGCGACGACGAACGTGGTTCGACCTTTCATCAACCGCTCGAGCGACGTCTGAATGTAGCGCTCCGACTCCGAGTCAAGCGCCGAGGTCGCTTCGTCAAGCAATAAAATCGGCGCATCTTTGAGAAGCGCGCGCGCGATCGAGATTCGTTGGCGTTGCCCGCCCGACAGGCGGACCGCGCTTTCACCGATCGGCGTGTCGAAACCCTTGGGCAGCGATTCGATTAGCGGCAATAGAAACGCGGCTTCCGCGACTTCTCGCACGCGCTCTTTTGATGCGCCGCGCTGTCCGCCATACGCGATATTCGCTGCGACCGTATCGTCGAACAAAACGATGTCCTGCGACACGAGCGCGATCTGCCGGCGCAAGCTCGTTAACGTCAGATCCTGAATCGGCACACCATCGAGCGCAATTTCGCCCGCGGTCGGGCTGATAAAGCGCGGTATCAGGTTGATCAGCGTAGTCTTCCCGCTGCCCGATGGGCCGACTAGCGCAATCATTTCCCCGGGGGCTACCGTCAGGTCGACATTGAGCAACGCGTCAACGCTCGTGTCCGGGTAACGAAACGAAACACGGCGAAATTCGACCTTGCCACTTGCTTGGTCAAGCGAGCGCGTCCCGGTGTCCTGTTCGGTGGGCAGATCCATCATCCCGAATACGCTCTGCGCGCCGGCGGCCATCCGAGCCAGCGGACCATTCAGCGACGCCAGGTGGCGTAGCGCGGGCAACAGCAACAGCGCGGCGGTCAGGAACGTAACGAAATCTCCGGCTGACAGCTGCGTGTCGCGCGCCTGCCATAACGCAACCATCATCAGCACCGCCACTCCGAGCGCGCCGGCGATCTGCGTCAGCGGGGTCGATGCAGACCACGCCACCTGCATGCGCATCGCAAATCCACGCAGCCTGGCATTGATGTGACGAAAGCGCTCGTTCTCGTAGCTTTCGCCATCGTGAATCTTGACGACCCGTCTGCCCTCGTGAACTTCCTGCACCGACCGGGTCATCTCGGCAAGCATTGCCTGATTCTCGACGTTGAGCCGCCGCAGGCGGCGGTTGAACGCGCGCAGTGTCAAAGCGATGGCGGGCGCAATCCCGAGCGCCACCAGCGTCAACTGCCAGTTGTAATAAAGGAGCATCAACAGCAATCCGACGACGATCAGCGAATCGCGCACGGCAGTACTCAACACCTCGGCGGCGAGATTCAACGCATTGGTCGCCTCATTGACGAACTTCGAGATGACGACGCTCGATGGCAGCTGCTCGAACGTCGCCGTCGGCCAGCGCAGCATGCGATCGAACATCATCATGCGCAGGCTCATCAAAACCGACTGCGAGATGCGGTTCAGCAAGTAAGAGCTGGTAAAGCTCGCGATGCCGCGAACAACGAACAATCCGACGAACGCGAGCGGTAGCCACATCACACTGTTCGAATTACGTTCGAGCAGTGCACGGTCGGTCAATACGCCAGTCAGCTTGGCAAGAATCGGATCAGTGGCGGCTGCCAGTGCGGTCGCCAGCAACGCGAACGCCAACACCCTCTTATGGCCGAGCACCATGCCGAACAGCCGGCGCAGGTTCGGATCGTCGAGCAAGCGAGGCTGCGGTGGGGACGAACTCGTCATGTGTCGCGTGCCAGAATTCTCTTGTGCGATTACTTCTCCGACGGCCGCGCTTAGTGTATGCGAAGCATTTGCGCCGGCCTCAACGTCGATCTTGAAGCCGCTGATCGTTCGCTTGCCGAACCATTTGGGAGACGCCTGCATGGCGTTGCCGGCGCTCGAACTACTGTCTCAAAGTGGCTTCGCGCTGACCCTGGCGGGCCGTCCGTGGGCAAAGGATCTTTTTTCTGCGTACCCATGGACAGTCGCTCCGTTACCCGGCTCACGCATTCAAGCACTGCGGCAAATCGGCATCAAAACAGGACTGCTGTTGACCAACTCTTTCAGCAGTGCGCTCGAATTCAAGCTGGCCGGCATTTCGGCCATCGGTTACGGGCGGGACGGCCGTTCTTGGTTGCTGCGCCGAGCCATCAAGGTGAACACGGGCGACCACATGGTCGAGTACTACTTCCGGATTGCAGCAGCGTTTTCCGGGGCGGCGCCCGATATTCCGCGCGATCTGCGACTACGCATCGACGCGGCTGCCCGTGGGCGCGCGGAGCAGTTGATCGCAGCGAACGGCGTGCAGGCACCATATGTCGTGTTGTGCCCGGTCGCGGTGGGATTTCATCGCGGGAAGATCAAGGCCTGGAATGGATTCACGCGCCTGTGTTTCGATTTGGTTAGCACCGGCACGCAGGTCGTAGCGCTTCCGGGTCCGAGTGAAACGGGCGCCGTGCGGAATGCGTTACCAGGCGCGGCCGTGCTGCCAGAATCCGATGTCGCTACGTTTGCAGCGGTACTTGCGGGCGCTCGCCTGGTTGTGGCAAACGACAGCGGCCCGGGGCACGTGGCAGCGGCAGTTGGCGCGCGGCTGATCAGCGTGTTCGGCGTTACTGAACCCGAAAAGACGCGGCCGTGGAGCACGCGCGCAACGCTAATCGGTTCAAGCTTTGGTTGGCCCGCCTATGCAGACGTGCGTTCTGCGGTCGACGCCGCGCTGCGTGATTGATTTCGCGCGTGATCTCGAGCGGCAGATTCGCGCGCCAGGCATACCCCAAGCAGCATCGCAATCAAGTGACCTTCATTGAACGTATGAAAGTGCGAGCTGAACAGACTCGTGATGCACCACGCCAGCAACAGCGAGATGGCGATCAATCGAAACGGCCCATGCAGCAGTTGTCGAAGCGCGGAAAACAAGAACCAAACGAACCCAGCCAGGCCGAGCAGACCGGTCTCGGCAAGAATCAGCAAATACTGGTTGTGCGGATCTTCCGTCAGCGTGGCTTTCCATCCCGTATAGCGCGCCGTAACTCTGTGCTGGTACTGCTCGGGAAACGACCCGAGGCCGTGCCCGAACAGCGGCGCGTCGCGCACAATCGCCGTTGTTGTTTCCCACATCACCATGCGAATGCCCATCGACGTCAGCTGTTCCGACGAAGCCGTTTGCGACATCTCCTGCACGCCCTGGTCGAACCGCTGTTTAATCATCGGCGACAACTGAGACGTCGCAAGCGCGAGCAGGATCACCACCACCAACGCCAAGCCTCGCGCACGACCGCGCCACAGCCCCAGCGCGACCGCAACCGACGTGATCGCCAACACGACGTAGCCGCTGCGGCCGTAGGCGACGAACAGAACATTGGCCACCATTAGCGCTGCCGCCGCTGCCCATGCCCATTGAAGCCACGAACCACGCGGTGCGTGCCTCGACAGAACCAATGCGAGCAGCGCGCCGACCGTCAGCGACATGCCCTGGGTAACGTGATTGCGCAGGATGATTCCGCCTGCAACGTCGGAGGTCGCCTGAGCTGACCCGAAATCGATCGTAAGAAATGATGCGACAGCAGCGACGCTGGCGGCCACAACGAACACTTTCGCGAACGCCAACTTAGCCGCGCGCGTGTCGAAGATGGCGAGCGCGATGAACAGCAGGACAAAGTGGCGCCAGCCGGTCCACGCTGTCAGAGCAACACCGAAAGGGGCGACGCTCCAGGTCGCAGCCAGCAGCAACAGCAGCAAGAAGAGGACAGATGCAAATCCCAGCGGCTGACGCGACGCGCGGCGCACGCGCGTCCACCACGACGGCGCTGCGAAAAATGCGAGCAGCATGATGAGCGAAGCGATGTTGGACACCGCGGCACCGGTGAAAGCGCCGACCGCGATCAGCGCGGCAGCCATGCGCGCAACTGCAACGGCCAACGCTTCGCGTCTCAGCTCGCTTGGCGCAACCGCGATTTCCTGCATGGCTTCGGCGCGTCGATGGCGCAGCGTCCGCCGCCGCCAGCGGTCCCATCGGAAGCGCAGCGCGGTCCACATTCGGCTTCGCCCAATGCGCTTTCGGTCCAGAACGCTTTCGAAGCGGCCCGTCATGCTGCCCTGCTCGACGATTGGATCGCTCAGCCAGTACTGGTCGATGCCCATCGCCGCGTCCGCTTCGCGCATCAGCCAGTCCGCGGGGCGCGTGATTTTGTGACGGCTGATGTACTCGAGCCGCAAGCGCGCGGCAGACTGGTCGACCACGATGGCATCGGTGGCCGGCAACGCTAGGCTTGTCTTTACGAGCACCGAATCCGAGCGCGGCGATGGCTCCGCATATTTGTTGTCGCCGCATCCGAGATAAATCATGTACGGGCGCTCGATCCGGTCGGCTTCCCGCATAGCAGCGCTGAACACCTGCGAGAAGCTCGACGCGAGCATTGCATCGTCCTCGAAAACCAGCACGCGCCGGTAGCCACGCGCGACGCAGCGCTTCCAGGTTTCGATGTGCTTCAGGACCAGCGAGTGCTGCGGCGGGCCCATGTCGCTCTGCGCAAACGTCGCTTCGACCAGTTGCGCATCAAGCTCGGCCGCGTCGTGTTCGAAAATCCATTCGAAAGCGATGCCATGTCGTTGCAACTCTTCCTCGATGTGCGCGATCCGATCGTGAAACGATCGCACCGACAAAACGAAGACCGCGTCGACGTGCAGGTTAATGGGGCTGAGCAAGCGATCGGCTGACAGTGAACTGAGAGAGGCCGGAAGCGACGAGGCGGAATCCGGAAGGCGGCTTGCAAACCGCAATTGTAAGGAGCATTGAGGCGAACGGCCGACGTAAGATGCCGCTCGCCGGAGTCCTCCACTGATGCAACCACGCCTGAGCGTCGCCATCATCACACTTAACGAGGAACGCAACCTTGCTGATTGTCTGGCAAGTGTGGCGTTCGCCGATGAGATCGTGGTTGTCGACGGCGGCAGTCGAGACCGCACGTGCGAGATCGCGCGCGCTGTCGGGGCGCGCGTGATCGACGCGCCTGACTGGCAGGGGTTCGGCGTTCAAAAGAATCGCGCGATCGACGCCTGTGCGGGCGACTGGGTGCTGTCGATCGATGCCGACGAGCGCGTTTCGCAGCCGCTTCGCGAAGAAGTTTTAGCGGCGTTGCGCGACCCGGCGTTCGACGTTTACGAAATGCCGCGCAGCTCCTACTACTGCGGCCGCTTTATGCGCCACTCAGGCTGGTGGCCCGACCACGTCCGAAGACTTTTCCGGCGCGGCAGTGCCCGTTTTTCGGCAGCGCCGGTGCATGAGTCTCTGGAAACTGACAAGCGCGTCGGGCGGCTGAATCTTCCGATCGAGCACTGGAGCTATCGCACGATGGAGCAGGTTCTGGATAAGGTAAATCATTATTCAACGCTGTCGGCGCCGATGGTCCTGCAGCGAGGAAGCAAACCGACGTTACTTACGGCAATAGGTCACGGCATTGGCGCATTCGTCCGCACCTATTTTCTGAAGCGCGGCTTTCTCGACGGCGCGCATGGGTTCATGCTCGCCGTCAGCAACGCAGAAGGCTCGTATTACCGCTACATAAAGGCGATGCTCTTGGCGCGCCCGCCGCGCGATTGATGCGATGTTGATTTCGGTCGTCGTCGCAACCTATAACCGTCCCGATGCGTTGGCTGCCGTGCTGCGCAGTCTCTCAAAGCAGGACGACCGTCAGTTCGAAGTCGTGGTTGCTGACGACGGGTCGAAGCCGGAGACAGAAGCGGTGGTGCGGCGTGCGCAGGCGACCGCGTCGATGCCGTTGTCCCACGTCTGGCAGGAAGACACAGGCTTTCGGCTGGCAGCCGTACGCAATCGCGCCACCGCGCGCGCGCATGGCAACTATCTAATTTATCTGGACGGTGACTGCATCGTGCGCCGGCATTTCGTGCGCGCTCATCGCGAGCTCGCAGAAGCCGGTTGGTGCGTAACGGGCGGGCGAGTGTTGTTGAGCGAGGCGTTCACGCGAAACGCGCTAACGGATGAAACTGCCGTTGAGGACTGGAGCGTGGCAGGTGCCACGCTCGCCGCAATTCAGGGCAAGGTCAATCGTGCGTCGACGCTGGCGAGACTGCCTTTAGGACCGCTACGCAAATTCGGAGGACGCCGCTGGCAGCGGCTGCGCGGCTGCAACTTCAGCGCGTTTCGCACGGACATTGAAAGGGTCAATGGCTTCGACGAATGTTTTCAGGGCTGGGGCTTTGAAGATTCCGACTTCGCAGCGCGACTGATCGAGTCGGGGGTGCGGCTCAAGTACGGACGGATGGCCACCAACGTGTACCACCTGTGGCATCCTGAGCAAGACCGCACGGCACACGGCGAGAACTGGGAGCGGCTACAAGCACGCATCCGCGCGCGCGAGACGCGCGCAGTGAGAGGACTCGACCAATATCGTAAAGATCACGCGTAGTTGTAATACGCGCGGCGCACCCGCGGCTGCATAGCGAGATCAGTTGCAAGGCGATCCTCGGGCCGCACGCGCCACTCTTCGGGCAGCGCAACCTCGACGGTGCTCGCGCCGTTGCTATAGCTGATGACGATGCGGCAGCCCTGGAGTGCGTGGCCCGCATTTCCATTGGCGGTCACGCGATACGGATTAAGGGCATCACGCAAGCGGACCACATCGCCCGCGCCTTCGACCTCGATACGCAATCGCGCGGCTGCGCGTGCGCGTGCCTCGGTCAGATCCATCAGCTCGTCGGCCGATACCGACAAACGCTGCGCAAACTCGTCGTTGCGCACCCTGCCAATCACGAACAACAGCTGATCTTCTTTCAGCAATGCTCGCTTGCGATCGTACAACTCGGAAAACACCATCAACTCGAGCTGTGCGGTGCCGTCTTCGAGCACCACGATTCCCATGCGTCCGCGCCGCGTATTCTGGCTACGCGCCGAAACGATCACGCCGGCAAGCCGCACTTGTTCGCTTCGTCCAATAGGCGACTTGTGAACGTCCACCAGCGGCGTTGGCGCGAGGCGCCGTGCTTCTGCGGCGAATTCGGTGAACAAATGGCCGGAGAAGTAATAGCCGAGCGCGAGCTTTTCGTTCGATAGCTTGTCTCGTTCGTTCCAGCGAGCAGCGGCAACATACTCGACGTGCCGCGCGCTTTCGAATGCACCGAACAGGCTGGTTTGTCCGGCCGACGCAGCAGCGCTGTCGGCGGCGTCGATCGCCCTGCCGACGCTTGCCAGCAGTACGGCACGATCGGGGTTAACGCAGTCGAACGCGCCGGCGCGCACCAGTGCTTCGACCACGCGCCGGCTGACGAACTGCTTGTCGACGCGTGCGGTCATATCGAACAGGTCGGCAAATGGCCCCCCGGAATCGCGTGCAGCAACGATTGCTTCGATCGCGCCGCGACCGGTGCCCTTTATCGCGCCCAGTCCATAGCGAATTGTCTTGGCATCGACCGGTGCAAATCGGTAGGCGCTGGCATTGATGTCGGGCGGCAGCACCCTGAGCCCGATCGCCTTGCAATCCTCGATCAGGTCCTTGACCTTGTCGGTGTCGTCCATCAGCGTCGACAAGTTGGCCGCCATGAACGCCGCCGGATAGTGCACTTTGAAGTACGCAGTTTGATAAGCGACCAGTGCATATGCGGCACTGTGACTTTTGTTGAAGCCGTACCCCGCGAACTTCTCGATGTGATTGAAGAGCTCGGTGGCGGTGCGCGCATCGACACCTTTGCTGGCCGCACCGTCGACAAAGATCGAGCGGTGCGTGGCCATTTCTTCCGGCTTCTTCTTACTCATGGCGCGCCGTAAGAGATCGGCGCCACCGAGCGAATAGCCGCCAGTCACCTGCGCGATGCGCATCACTTGCTCCTGATACACCATCACACCGTGCGTTTCTTTCAGGATCGCTTCCAGAGACGCGTGCAGGTACTCGACCTTCTGGCGGCCCTGGCGGCGATCAACGTAGTCCGGAATCAGGTCCATCGGTCCTGGCCGGTAAAGCGCGTTCAGCGCAATCAGGTCTTCCAGACGATCCGGGCGGGCGCGCTTCAGCAGCTCGCGCATACCGCGCGATTCAAACTGGAAGATCGCGGTGGTCTCGCCGCGCCTGAAGATCTCATAGGTGGGCGCATCGTCGAGCGGCAGTTGATCGAGCTCCAACGCGAACGATGGGTCGAGCTGTCGGACGTATTGCAGCGTCAGATCCATGATCGTCAGCGTCGTCAGTCCCAGAAAGTCGAACTTCACGAGCCCGATCGCTTCGACGTCGTCCTTGTCGTACTGGCTGATCACGCCTTCCGTGCCCGGCGCGCAGTACAGCGGAGTGAAGTCCGTCAGCTTGCCCGGCGCGATCAGTACGCCGCCCGCGTGCATGCCGACGTTGCGCGTCAGTCCTTCGAGCGGCTTCGCCAGGGCAACGAGCTCCTGAATCTCTTCGTCGGCGGCAACCGCCTCGGCAAACGCCGGCTCCTGAGCCAGCGCGCGTTCGAGCGTCCACGGGTCGGTCGGATTGTGCGGTATCAGCTTCGACAGCTGATCGCACTTGGTATAGGGCATGTCGAGCACTCGGCCGGCGTCGCGCACGACGGCCTTCGCGCCGAGTGTTCCGAAGGTTGCGATCTGCGACACCGCGTCGTGTCCATACTTGCGCTTGACGTAATCGATGACGCGATCGCGGTTGTCCTGGCAAAAGTCGATATCGAAGTCCGGCATCGAAACGCGCTCCGGATTGAGAAATCGCTCGAACAACAATCCATATTGAAGCGGATCGAGATCGGTTATTCGCAGCGAGTACGCGACCAGAGATCCGGCGCCTGAGCCGCGGCCAGGGCCGACCGGAATCCCGTTGCTCTTCGCCCAGTTGATGAAGTCGGCGACGATCAGGAAGTAGCCCGAGTAGCCCATCTTCGCGATCGTCGACAGCTCGAGATCGAGCCTCGCCGTGTACTCCGCCCGCCGTGCATTGCGCACGGTCTCGTCCGCGTACAACTTCGTCAGCCGCCGCTCGAGCCCGTCCGATGCCAGCGCACGACAGTGATCGTCGAGCGTCACGCCATCGGGCGTCGGAAACTTCGGCAGACGTGCGGTGCCCAGCTCGAGTGTCAGGTTGCAGCGTTTGGCGATCTGCACCGAATTGGCGAGCGCGATCGGCACGTCTGCAAACTGTTCGGCCATCTCGGCTTGCGTTTTCAGATATTGCTCGGGCGTATAACGCCGCGGCCGCCGCGTGTCGTTCAGCGTGTGGCCTTCGGCGATGCACACGCGCGCTTCGTGCGCGCGAAAATCGGCGCGCTGCAGAAATTGGACGGGGTGTGTTGCTACCACCGGCAGACGCAGACGAGTGGCCAGCGACAGCGCGGCTTTGGTCTGCACCGCGTCGCGCGCGTCGCCAGTGCGTTGCAGCTCCAGGTAAAAGCGGCCATCGAACGCCGCAGCCAGCCGTTGCGCTGCCAGCGCCGCCGCTTCGGGCTTGCCCGCAAGCAAGCAGGCGCCGACGGCGCCGTAGCGTGCACCCGAGAGTGCAATCAACCCCTGTGCCGATCGTCCCTGGTCTTCTTCAAACCACTCGGTCCGAACCTCAGCGCGATTGCGGTGCGAGTTTTCGAGATACGCGCGCGTAATCAGCGCGCAAAGATTCAAATAGCCGGCACGGTTTTGCACCAGGACGGCCATGCGTGTGGGATTGTCGCGATCCACATTGTTGGTGATCCACAGGTCACAGCCAATGATCGGCTTGATGCCGCGCCTGCGCGCCGCCAGATAAAAGCGAACCGCGCCGAACATATTGGCGCTGTCCGTGAGTGCCAGTGCACCCTGCCCGTCCGCCGCAGCCTTAGCGATTGCGTCGTCAATTCGAACGATGCCGTCAACGACAGAAAATTCCGAATGCAGGCGAAGATGGACAAACTGCGTGCCGCTCATCGCAGAATTTTGCCATCGCGATCGCGCCGAAACTGTGGATAACCGACCGATGGCAGCATTTCCCGTGCATAGCCGAGCGAAAGTTCCGGAACGACCGGAAATACGGCCTGCCCAGCCCTTTTGTCAGCCGCCACGAAGGGCTATCGTTAACCCAATAGCGATACAACACCAGGAGACTGCATGTTCCGATTTATTCTTGCCACGTGCATTGCGGCGGTTCCCTTGATCGCCACGGGCCAGTCGATGATTTACAAAGTGCAGATGCCCGACGGCAGCGTGATGTACAGCGACAGCGTGCCATCGGGCGCAAAAGTGCTCGAAGAACGCGAATCGAAAAGCACACCACGCGTTAACACAGTGCCGAGCCCGCCCGGGGCGGCAAAAGGAATATCGCCGGCGCAAGGCGCAGTGACGCGGCCGGGAAATGCTGCCGTTCCGATATTGCGTCCCGGAGCACCTGCCAAAGCGGCCGCGCCTGCGGAGAA
This sequence comes from Burkholderiaceae bacterium, assembly GCA_035537135.1. Taxonomy (GTDB): domain Bacteria; phylum Pseudomonadota; class Gammaproteobacteria; order Burkholderiales; family Burkholderiaceae_F; genus JACCZX01. The sequence continues at coordinate 11,657 of DATLMT010000254.1, forward strand.
TATTTCCAACCTGGAACGTGATCTCGCGGTAGCCAAGAGAAAGCTTGAGCTTGGACGCGAACCATTGCCGGGTGAACGACGCGGGCTTGCAGGCGGCGGTAGCCGACTAACGCCGGAATATGAAGCGCGAATCGCTGCGATGGAAAAGGAAGTTGCGGCAACCGAGGCGAAGCTGAGGAATGCTTACGACAATCGGCGCAATTGAAATATCGCTGAAGAAGTTTCCGCCGCGGCTTGCGATGTGTTGACCTGTCCCGCAAACTTCTTCGTATGACACCAGCGACCGAATTCGAGCTCG
>DATLMT010000255.1:0-7964 GCA_035537135.1 Burkholderiaceae bacterium
GGGGGCAAGCGGCGCGACAGCTGGCGGTGCGGCCGGCGCTGCGACAATCTCCGGCGCCGCTTGCAACGCAGTAGGCGTCACGGTGGCTTGCCATCCGATAAATCCCAGCGCAACCAGAATGAGCACCGCGATGCCGATGGCCCACTGCGGAAACCTGCGCTCGTGAACTGCCGCGCGAGCAGCCGAGTCGGTAGCCATACCCTCGACGACCGATTCTTGTGCCGGTGCAAGCTTCGCGTTCAGATCGGTCAGCAACGGCTCAGCATCGATGTTGAGCAGGCGCGCATAACTGCGAACGAAGCCGCGCACGTAAGCGAGCGCCGGCAGACGCGCGAGATCCTCGTCTTCAATGGCGCGCACCTGATTCGGGTGCAGGCGCAAGGTCGATGCGATATCGCTGACGCTAAGACCTGCGCTCTGGCGCTGCCGCGCCAGCCGCGCGCCGTAGCCATCTGGCGCCGACGCGCCTGCAACGTGCGCCAAGCTGGCCTCGTCGCGCGCGCTTGCGCGCACGTTCGAGGCCAGCCCCTCACTCATCGAAGTCGCCCCGCGCGAGCGCCGCGGCTTCCGGAGACTGCGGAAAGCGCTGCTTCAGTTCATTTGCCAGCTGTGTCTCGGTTCGCAGATCGGCATTGGCGCGCGCCACGCGCAGTCCAAGCCACAAGCTTTCGGCTGACGACTCGACTGACTTGGCCAGAACGTTGTAATAGAACGTCGCTTTCTCGACCTGATTGGTCGCCAAATACAAGCGCGACAGCAGAAACTTCGGCACGGCGACGCCGGCGTCGAGCTCAAACGAGCGGCGCAGGTAACGCTCAGCTCCCTCGTAGTCCTTGATGCGCATCAGGCAGGCACCGGCATTCTGATTGGCGCGGGCCGGCGTGCGATACAACGGATCTCGGATCGCCACGTTGAAGTACTCAATCGACGCGCGCTCACGCCCGGTATTGCACAGGAAGTAGCCGTAATTGTTGTTCAGCTCGGAATTCGAACCGTCGAGCTTCAGTGCGCGTTGAAAGCTCTCTTCGGCGTCGCGCTGCTCCTTCATGTCCATGTAAATGAGGCCCAGCAGACCGTGCGCTTCCGCATAGTTCGCGTCGATTGCTGCGGCACGCCGCGCTTCTTCAAGCGCCACCGCAAGCTGGCCGTTGCGGTAATAGCCTGCGGCCAGATCGGTACGCGCGCGTGCGCGTGCGCGCAGATCGGCCTCGGTGACCTTGGTCGACCGCTCCGGTGTCGTCTTTGACACCCCTTCGTTGGTCACCGTGGTGGTGGTTGTCGTGGTGCACGCGCCCGCCAAGAATGCCAGCGCTGCGCAGATCGTCGGGCGTAAATCCATGGGGTCCTCTAGTGCGCGCCTGCGGTCAATGGAATAACTTTGCGGGCCATGCGATCGCCGAGGCGGGTTCGGTCCTGAATATCGCCCGCGAGTTGGCCACACGCTGCGTCAATATCGTCACCACGAGTTCTGCGCGTGGTGGTGACGACCCCGGCGTCCATCAAGTGTTGCGCAAACGTACGAATGCGTTCCGTCGATGAGCGCTCGAATCCCGACTGAGGAAACGGATTGAACGGAATCAGGTTGAATTTGCACGGCATGTCGGCCACCAGAGCCACCAGCTCTGCGGCGTGCTGGTCGCTATCGTTGACACCGTCAAGCATGACGTACTCGAACGTGATGAAGTCGCGCGGTGCGGCGCGCAGATAGCGCCTGCACGCGGCAAGGAGTTCACGCAGCGGATACTTCCGGTTGAGCGGCACCAACTTGTCGCGCAGCGCATCGTTCGGCGCATGCAACGACACCGCGAGCGCGACCGGGCAATCCGAGGCTAAGCGATCCATCTGCGGCACCATGCCCGAGGTTGATAACGTCACCCGCCGGCGCGACAGTCCGTAAGCGTTATCGTCGAGCATCAACCGCAGCGCGGGCAACACCGCGTCGTAATTTTGCAGCGGCTCTCCCATTCCCATCAGCACCACGTTCGAAATCGCGCGATCCCCCTCGCCGCCATTTCCGCGCAGTGTGTGCTCCGCCATCCATAACTGACCGACGATTTCGGCGGTCGTCAGATTGCGATTGAAGCCCTGCCGGCCCGTGGAGCAAAACGCGCAATTCACGGCGCATCCGGCCTGCGTTGAAATACACAATGTGCCGCGCTCGGCCTCCGGAATGAACACCGCTTCAACGGCATTGCCGAGCCCAACATCGAGCAGCCATTTACGCGTGCCATCGGCGGCGGTCACGTCGGACAACACGGGCGGCGATTGAATGTGCGCGTGCGCCGCCAGCCTGGCTCGCAGCGATTTCGCTAGGTCTGACATCGCGTCGAAGTCGCCCGCTCCGCGCCGATGAACCCAACGCAACAACTGCCGCGCGCGAAACGCCTTTTCATCCAGCGACTCCACGTACTCCGCCAACCGATCAGCGTCGAAATCAAGAAGGTTTACGCGCGACTGTGGTGGCATTTGCCGACCATCTTGAATACAGGTTCATCTGCGCAAAAAAGTACTCAATCTCCACTTTGGCCGTCGCCGCACCATCCGAGCCGTGCACTGCATTGGCGTCAATGCTGTCGGCAAAGTCTGCGCGAATCGTCCCGGCGGCCGCTTTCTTGGGGTCGGTGGCGCCCATCAATTCACGATTCTTCGCGATCGCATCGTCGCCTTCAAGCACCTGCACGATCACCGGACCGGACACCATAAAAGCCACCAAATCCTTGAAGAACGGCCGCTCGCGATGCACAGCGTAAAACCCTTCGGCCTCGGCGCGTGACAGCGAAATCATTTTCGCGGCGATGACCTTCAAGCCGTTTTGTTCAAACCGGGTATAGATCTTCCCGATGACGTTTTTAGCAACCGCGTCCGGCTTGATGATTGACAACGTTCGTTCTACCGCCATCGCTTACCTTTTCCTTTGTTATTCTCGTTTTGTGAGGACCAAAAAGCTTCGACAAATGAATGACTTGCGACCCACAACTTAGCGCGAAATGTTAACACGCAGAGGGTTTCGCACGACGGCATTCTTTGCCTACGCCGCGCGCTCAAGCCAGGCGATCGACTCCACGTGGGACGTGTGAGGAAACATGTTGATGACCCCGGCTGCGCGCAATGTCCACCCGCCCTGATTGACCATCAGGCCGCAGTCGCGCGCCAGGGTCGCCACGTTGCAAGAGACGTAAACCACACGCGCCGGCTTCTGTGGCGCACCTGCTAGCGCCTGCGCTAACGCCAGGGCTCCCTCGCGCGGCGGATCGATCAGTACCCGGCTGACAGCTCCATGCCGCTCGCCCAGCGCACGCCAGTCGTCAGGCGCGAAGTCAAACAGATTCCGCGCTTCGAACTGCGTGCGGTCGCCGAGACGATTGCTCTCTGCGGCGACACGTGCGCGCTCCACCAACGGCGTGCTGCCCTCAATGCCGACGACCTTACGTGCCAGCGTGGCAAGCGGCAAAGTAAAGTTGCCCAAACCGCAAAAAAAATCGACGACCACGTCCGTATGCTCAGGGGCAAGCAGCCGCACGACGCGCGACACCAGTGTCTGGTTGACGCGATGATTGACCTGTGTGAAGTCGGTCGGAGAAAACGGCAGCGTGAGGTCAAATTCGGGCAGGCGCAGCTCAAGTCGCGAGGATTGATCAGCATCCAGCGGCACGGCGGAATCAGGCCCCGCGGGTTGCAGCCAGATGTCAACCGCGTGCGCAACGCCGAAGGCGCGCAGCAGCGCGCGATCTTCCATGGTCGGCGTCTGCAACACGCGAAACACCAGCACGACGGCTTCGCGATCCGCCACTTCACCCACAGCGAGCTCGATCTGCGGCAAGCGTTCGTGCAGCGTCAATGAGTGAACCAGATCGCGCAGCGGCAGCAGTAGATCGCTGACCTTTTTTGGCAGCACTTCGCATTGCCGGATGTCTGCCACGTAGCTGCTCGCACGCTCGTGAAACCCGACGAGCACGCTGCCTTTTTTAGCGACGTATCGCACCGCCATGCGAGCACGGTGTCGATAGCGCCACGCCGGCCCTTCGATCGGCCGCAGCACCATCTGCGGCCGCACCCTTCCGATGTGCCACAGCGCGTCCTCCAGCACGCGCTGCTTCAGCGCAACTTGCGCGCGCGCGTCGATGTGCTGCATCGAGCAGCCGCCGCAGGCGCCGACGTGCAATCCCGCATGCGGGCAGCGCGGCACCACGCGCATCGCAGACTCGCGCTCGATGCTGACGGCACGGCCCGTCTCAAAGCGAGGCTTCTGCCGGTATCTTTCATAGACAACACGCTCGCCCGGCAACGCGCCTTCAATGAAAACCGCTTTGCCGTCGCGATGCGCGACCCCGCGCCCTTCCTGGTCGAGCGACTCGATGTCGACTTCGAAGCGTTGCGCGCTCACGGTCAAACGACCGCGACGGGCCACGCGTCGAGATACTCGCCCCAATGCGGCCCGGACAGGCGCTGCAGCGAATCGCGAACCAGTATCTCTTCGGCAGCGAGCTGCACGTCGTCCAGCACACCCCGCATTTTCTGAAAACGATTGAAGAGGAGATACGTGTTGACGACGTCGGTCTCGCAATAGCTCCTGATTTGTTCGATCCGCCCTTCGCGGTATGCGTGCCATACCTGACTGCCATCCATGCCGAGCTTGCCGGGGTATCCCGCGAGCTTCGATAAAACGTCGAGCGGCGCACTTGCACGCGACTGATATAGAGCGAGCACGTCCATCAGGTCGATATGACGCGTGTGATAGCGACCGATGTAATTGTTGTAGCGAAACTCGGCATCGTCGGCACCGAGCTCCCAGTAGCGCGCCGCCGATACCCCGGCCAGCAGGCCGCGATAATGCAGCACGGGCAAATCGAAGCAGCTGCCGTTCCAACTTACCATCTGGGGCGTGTGGCGGTCGATCATTCCAAAAAAGCTCTGGATAAGTGCTGCCTCGGAATCGCCTGCCGCGCCAATCGAACCTACCCTGAAGCCGGCGTCGTTGCGCAACACGCACGAGATCGCCACGATGCGCTGCAGATACAGCGGCAGAAAATCGCTCCCGCCTTTGCCGCGCCGCTCTTCAAATGCGCACTCGGCGACTTCTGTATCGGCCAACTCGCGCCATTCAGCGCGCAGGCGCCGCAGGCCTGCGACGTCGGGAATCGTCTCGATATCAAAAACCAGAACCGGCGTCACTGCGATCGTGCTGGCAAATATTTGAGCGGATCGACCGGTTTGCCCTGATGACGAATTTCGAAGTGCAGCTTCGGACGGTCGGCATCCGAGCGCCCGAGTTCAGCAATCGCCTGACCGCGCTTGACCGATTGTTTCTCGGCGACCAGCACCTTGCGATTGTGCGCATACGCGGTGATGAAGTCGTCGCTGTGGCGAACGATCACCAGATTGCCGTAGCCGCGCACTGCGCTACCGACGTAGACGACTTCACCATCGGCAGCCGCTTGCACCGGTGCGCCTTCGTTGCCGGCGATATCGATGCCCTTGTTGCGCGGATCATCGAACGTTTCAATGACCCTCCCGGGCGTCGGCCATAGCCATGACAGCGACGCCGAGGGCGCGCGTGCAGGCTCCGAAGGAGTCGGTGGCGTCGCAGGTGGCGATGCCAAGACCGGCGGCTGCGGCGGCGCTGTAATGGGCGGTGACGCCGCCACGGGTGGCAAGGGTGGGGCACCGGGCAACGTCGCGGGAGACGTCGGCGCCGAAGCACCCGGCATCGCCGCGCCGGGGGGCGGCGGCAGTGGACGAACTTCGGCTTGGCCGCTGCCCGTGATCGGACTGACCGTTGCGACGCTAGGCGGCGGCGTCACTTGCAGCGTTTGGCCCGGAATCAATACGTCAGATTCGGCTACCCCGTTCCAGCGCGCGAGGTCTTTCGGATCGACTCCAAATGCCAGTGCGACATTACCCACTGTATCGCCGCGCTGCGCGACGTAAATGCCGTCCTTGGCTGCACGCAAGGTAGCCGGTGCCGCGACGCTTGGCGTCACGGTCGCAGGAGTGCGTCCCGATCGATCCACAACGGGCGCCGGCCGCTGGCTCACGCATGCAGCGACCGCCAGCAACGGCAATAACGCGCACCACTTAACGATCGGCTTGCCTTGCATCTGAACCCTCACGCAACGCCCCCTCGCAACGGAACAAAACGTACCGGCTCCTTGCGGCTTTTTTGTACACGCCCACTCGCATCCTTGATCGCAATGGTCAACTGCTGATTCCAGGTTCCCACCGGTGCGACGATGCGTCCGCCAATTTCAAGCTGCTCAATCCACGCTGGCGGAATCTCGTCGCCCGCAGCAGCGGCCATAATGCATTGATACGGCGCGGCGGCCACCACGCCCAACGCCCCATCGCCCAACATCAAGCGCACGTTAGACAGCCGCAACGGCCGCAGGTTTTCACGCGCCTTTTCATGCAGTGCACGCAAGCGCTCAATGCTGACGACTTCGCCGAAGAGTTGCGCTAGCACTGCGGCCGCGTAGCCGCAACCAGTCCCTACTTCGAGCACGCGTACGGTCTGCGCATCGCGCAACTCTTCGAGCGCCAGCTCAGCAGTACGCGCCACGATGTACGGCTGCGAAATTGTCTGCCCATGGCCGATCGGCAGCGCCGTGTCTTCATATGCGCGACTCGCCAGAGCTGGGTCGACGAACAGATGCCGCGGCACACTGCGTAGCGCTTCGAGCACACGGGAATCTCGCACACCGAGCTCGCGCACACGCTCGACCATGCGCTCACGTATGCGCGCCGACACCAGTCCACTTGCCGGTTCGCCTGCGCCCGTATGGACACGCGAGCTGGTCATACTGCAGCTCCACAGGCAAGCCACTCGCTGACGCTTTTCAGTTGCTCGGTATGCGTCAGGTCAATCTGCAACGGCGTGACCGACACATAGCCGGCCGCGGTCGCATGAAAATCGGTGCCCGGTCCGCCCTCGCGGGCGGCGCCCGCCGCGCCGATCCAATAGATCGGCTCGCCGCGCGGATTCATCATGCGGACCACCGGCTCGGAGGGATGACGCTTGCCCAGGCGCGTGCCGACGATGCCCTTTATCTGATCGCGCGGCACACTCGGCACGTTCACGTTCAGCAGGAAGGGCCGAGCAATTGGATGATCGACGTAGCGTTGCACGATCTCACGCGCAGTCTCGGCCGCCACATCGAGATGCTCGAAGCCGCGATCGAGCAGCGAGAACGCGATCGCCGGTACGCCGAACAGATAGCCTTCCATCGCCGCCGCAACGGTGCCGGAGTAGATCGTATCGTCGCCCATGTTCTGGCCATTGTTAATGCCGGAGACGATCAGATCGGGCATCTGATCAAGCAGCCCAGTTAATGCGATGTGCACACAATCACTCGGTGTGCCGTTGATGAAAGTGAATCCGTTCTCGGCCTGGCTGATAGTCAACGGCCGATGCAGCGTAAGCGAGTTGCTCGCGCCACTGCTGTTCTGCTCAGGCGCAACGACAATGACATCGCCCAGCGGCCGCATCGCTTCCGCTAGCGCCGCGAGGCCAGGAGCCAAATAGCCATCATCGTTGGAAACAAGTATTCGCATCGACCAAAAAAAGTGGCCGGTGTATGCGCAGCACACACCGGCTCCCCTGAGTGTCATACCCTTTGGTCGGGGCGGCGAGATTCGAACTCGCGACCCCTTGCCCCCCAGGCAAGTGCGCTACCAGGCTGCGCTACGCCCCGAAGCGGCGCAGTATATCTGGCAGGTCTACTTGTGAGTACTTCGCAGCAGCTTGCGAATTGCGGCGAGTTCCGAATACAACGCGCCAATGTCGACCGCCTTCACACGCTTGCCGTCGCCGTTGACCGCAGCGGGATCATTGGCCGCGACAGCCGCAGCGCGGGGCGCTGGACGCTCGTCGTGAGCGTTGTCATCAAGACGATTGCGCGCACCGCTGATCGTGAACCCCTGCTCGTACAACAGCTCCCGGATCTTGCGAATCAGCAAAACTTCATGGT
>DATLMT010000256.1:0-9974 GCA_035537135.1 Burkholderiaceae bacterium
TTCACTCCTTCGAGGTCGAAGCGAGGCGCGTCCTTGTTGTTGTCCCACAGCGTACGGCCGTTCGCGGTGAGAGCACCTTTGTTCAAGACTGCGTTCAGCTCGCGTATCACGGCTGGGAGCCCACCCGCGTAATAAAAGTCTTCCATTAGGTACTGGCCGGACGGCTGCAGATCGACCAGGCAGGGCAAATCGTGGCCGAGCGCATCCCAGTCATCGAGCGACAGCGGCACACCGGCACGACCCGCTAGCGCGAGCAGGTGGATCACGGCGTTGGTGGAGCCGCCGATCGCAGCGTTAATGCGAATCGCATTCTCGAAAGCCGCACGCGTCAGAATCTTCGACAGCACAAGATCGTCTTCAACCATCTGCACAACGCGACGGCCGGCCATGCGCGCCAATACGTTGCGGCGCCCATCGACCGCGGGAATCGCTGCATTGCCCGGCAAGCCGACGCCAAGCGCTTCGACCATGCTCGCCATTGTCGAAGCGGTGCCCATCGTCATGCAGTGCCCGTGCGAGCGATGCATGCAGCTTTCAGCCTCGAAGAAATCCTGCTGCGACATCTCGCCGGCACGCACCGCTTCGCTCATCTGCCAGACGCCCGTACCCGAGCCGAGCTCGCCGCCGCGAAACTTTCCGGACAGCATCGGCCCGCCGGATACGCCGATCGTCGGAAGGTCAACGCTGGCGGCACCCATTAGCAGCGCGGGCGTGGTCTTGTCGCATCCCATTAGCAACACGACGCCGTCGAGTGGATTCGCGCGAATGGTTTCCTCGACGTCCATGCTTACGAGGTTGCGAAACAGCATCGTCGTTGGACGCATCAACGTTTCGCCGAGCGACATCACCGGAAACTCAAGCGGGAATCCGCCGGCCTCGAGCACGCCCTGTTTCACCTGCTCGGCAAGCACGCGAAAATGAGTGTTGCACGGCGTTAACTCCGACCACGTGTTGCAGATGCCGATCACCGGCCGACCATCGAACTGATCGTGCGGAATGCCGCGATTCTTGGTCCACGAGCGATAAATGAAACCGTCACGGTCGAGACGGCCGAACCAGGACTGGCTGCGGCGGGGCTTGGGCATTTTGGGAAACAGGCAGGAGGGCGTGGCGAGTTTAGCCACGGAGACCGCGGGTGGTCAACAAACCGGTCAAGTGGTCTGACCAATTTTACGGATATCCTGTTGTGAACAGGAGGGGCAATGAATCAACTCGACATGCAGGGACGCGGTGCGATCGTCACAGGTGGCGCAGCCGGTATCGGCAATGCGATCGCACAACGCTTGGTGGCGTCCGGCGCGCGCGTCAGCTTATGGGACCGTGACACGAATGCACTGAAAACCGCTGCGGCGGCGCTGGGCAGCGATACGCACACGCACACGCTCGACGTAACTCGGGAAGAAGAAGTGCAGCGTGCGTGCGATGCGAGCATAAAGGCGCTCGGCCGGATCGACGCGCTGGTTTGCAGCGCTGGCATCACTGGCCCGAACACCACGGTGCAGCAATATCCCGTGGCTGCATGGAGGGAAGTGCTCGACATCAACCTGACCGGCGTATTCGTGTGCAACCGCGCGCTGATTGCGCATATGCAAGCGAACGACTACGGTCGCATCGTCAATATCGCATCGATTGCCGGCAAAGAAGGCAACCCGAACGCAAGCGCATACAGCGCTTCAAAAGCCGGCGTGATCGCGCTGACCAAGTCGCTCGGCAAGGAACTCGCAAAAACGGGCGTGCGCGTCAACTGCGTGACGCCCGCCGCAGTCAAGACGGGAATGTTTGCGCAAATGACCCAAAGCCACATCGATTTCATGCTGTCGAAAATTCCGATGAATCGTTTCGGTGAAGTCGACGAGATCGCGGCGCTCGTCACGTGGCTATGTACCGAAGACTGCTCATTTTCCACTGGCGCGGTATTCGATCTATCGGGCGGCCGCGCCGTTTATTGATGCGGTATTCGACCGAAACGCTGCAAAAATTCGCGAACGATCTGCTGGCTGGCGCAGGCCTCGATCGCAGCATGGCGGCGGTTGTTGCCGAAGTTTTGCTTGAAGGCGATCTGCTCGGTCACGACACGCATGGACTGGCGCTGCTGGCCGGCTATTTGCGGGAGCTCGACGCCGGAACAATGACAAAGAGCGGAACGCACCGCGTCGTTGAAGAACGCGACGCCAGCGCGCTGTGGGACGGCGAACGGCTGCCTGGACCGTGGCTCGCGCGGCTGGCCATCGATGACGCCATTCAGCGCGCCCGCAGATGCGGCACCGGCACAGTAGTAATAAGGCACAGTCATCACATCGCCTGCCTGGCCGCCTACCTGGCGCGCGCAACCGACAGAGGCTTCGTGTTGCTGCTTTCGTGCTCGGACCCCAACGCGGCCAGTGTGGCTCCGCACGGCGGCACGCGTGCGGTGTTTACGCCCGACCCGCTTGCGTTTGGATTTCCTACCGAGGCCGATCCGGTACTGATCGACTTATCGGCGTCACTGACCACCAACGGAATGACGGCACGATTGCACAAGGCCGGGCAACGGCTTGAGCATCCGTGGCTGCTGACCGCCGACGGTCGTGCTACTGACGACCCTACGGTGCTGTTCTCCGAGCCGCGCGGAACGATATTGCCCGCTGGCGGCATCGACGCCGGGCACAAGGGTTATGCGCTGGCGCTGATCGTCGAGATACTGACCGGCGGGCTAGCGGGCTTCGGCCGCGCCGACCCGAAAGAAGGATGGGGCGCGACTGTGTTCGTGCAGATTTGGGATCCGGAAGCATTCGGCGGTGGGTCGGCAATGAAGCGCCAAGCGCAATGGATTGCACATGCGTGTCGCGACAATCCGCCACGCCAAGGCTTTGACGCCGTTCGCGTGCCCGGTGAACGCGGGCTCGCACGACGGCGCGATCAGCTTGCGCACGGCGTCGCGCTGCACGCAGACATCATGCCGTCGCTCGCACCTTGGTCGATGCAACTGTCCGTGCCGATGCCACGTCCGATCTGAATGATCCGTCCGACAATCGAAGCGTTACCCGCTTCGCGCATCCGCGAGGTAGCCAACGCAGGTATTGGCCCCACCGATGTTCTGAAGTTCTGGTTTGGTGAAGGCGATCAAGTCACCCCGGCATTTATTCGCGACGCGGCAAAGGCCGCGCTTGACGCCGGCGAAACTTTTTACAACCACAACCTCGGGCTGGTCGAGCTGCGCGAAGCGCTGGCGTCGTATGCGAACCGATTGCACGCCCCCGCCGAGCGCATCGACGTCGACCGCATCGCCGTGACCAGCGCGGGCGTGCACGCGCTATCGCTGATCGATCAGGCATTGATCGAGCCGGGCGATCGCGTGGTTATCGTCACGCCGGTGTGGCCAAACCTGACCGCAATGCCGCGCATCATGAGCGCAGAGGTCATCCCGGTCTCGTTGAAGTGCAATGCGGGCGCGTGGTCGCTCGATCTGCAGCAACTGCTTGACGCAGCGAGTCCCAACACGCGAATGGTGCTGGTGAATTCGCCGAACAATCCGACCGGCTGGACGATGCCGCAGAACGACTGGGACCAATTGCTCGCGCATTGCCGTCGTCACGGTATCTGGCTGGTCAGCGACGACGCTTACGAGCGCATCGTGTTCGAACCGTCGCTGACGATCAACGGCCATGCACCGTCCGTGCTGTCACAGATCGGCGATGAGCGCGTCATCAGCGCCAATACATTTTCGAAGAGCTGGACGATGACCGGCTGGCGGCTCGGCTGGATCATTGCGCCGCGACCATTCATCGCGCAGATTGGCAAGATCATTGAGTTCAACACGTCGTGCGCGCCGCCGTTCGTGCAGCGCGCGGGACTGGTCGCGGTCAATGAAGGCGAAGCGTTGGTGCACGAAACGGTGCAACGGCTGCGTTCGTCACGCGATTTGCTGGTGGCGGCGCTGGCCGCCATGCCGGGGGTCGAGGTCGCGTCGCCGCCGGGCGCGATGTATCTGTTCTTCCGGATTGCCGGTCGCAGCGAGGACAGCATCACACTGGCGAAACGATTGGTGAAGGAGGCCGGCCTCGGCCTCGCGCCGGGAGCAGCGTTCGGCGCTGACGGTGAAGGCTACCTGCGTTGGTGCTTCGCCGCATCCGAAGCGCTGCTGGCACAGGGTGCCAACAGATTGGGCGCCTTTCTACGTAGCTAGCCTCCGCGTTCTGCCGACGCATTTGCTGCTTGACCGCACGTGGCCAGCACGCAAAAGCGTTTTGCACATCCAATTGCGGATCTGGGTCGTAACGCGTACTGGAACCGCTGTTTCTGCGCCGCTTCCGTTGACCTCGACCAAATATCAGGAGACCCACATGTCTAAAAAATTGCTGCGGAAGGCGCCGCTTGCACTAGCCGCGCTAGCCGCACTCGGCGCTGCCTCGATCGCCCCGCCAGCAGCAGCATCGAGCCATCGCGAAGCGCCGTTTATTACCACCGCGCCCAAAGTCGACGGCACCGACTTCTATATGTTTCGCTCGTATGAGCCCGGCCGGGCCGCCTACGTCACGCTCGTCGCTAATTACGTTCCGTTGCAGGACGGCTATGGCGGCCCGAACTACTTTTCCCTTGATGCCAATGCGCTGTACGAAATCCATATCGACAATAACGGCAACGGCGTCGAAGACATCACGTTCCAGTTCCGCTTCAAGAACAACCTGGCCGACATCACGCTGCCGATCGCCGGTAAAAACATCTCAATTCCGCTGGTGCAGGCCGGCGCGATCTCGGCCTCCAGTAACGCCGCTCTTAATCTAAAGGAGACCTATCAGGTCGATGTCGTGCGCGGCGACCGCCGCACCGGGACGCGACAGGCGGTCCTCAGTTCGGGCGGCGTGCGCGACCTGGTCAAGCCGTTTGATTTCATCGGCACCAAGACGTTCGGCTCGGTTGCCGGCTACGAAGCATATGCGGCGCAGAGCATTCACACGATAAACATACCGGGCTGCGCCAATCCAGGTAAAGTTTTTGTCGGCCAGCGCAAGGACCCCTTCGTGATTGCGCTTGGCAAAGTGTTCGATCTGCTGAACCTCAATCCGCTGGCGGTGTCGGGCGGTGTGGATGATCTGGCGGACAAGAACGTCACCAGCATCATTCTGGAAGTTGAGGCAGCGTGCCTGACGGCAGGCGGTGATCCGGTCATCGGCGGCTGGACGACGGCGAGTATGCGGCAAGGCCGGCTTCTAAACGGCAGCCCACCCTCCGGCCACTCGGTCACCGCGAAAGAAGGCGGCCCATGGGTGCAGGTGTCGCGCCTTGGCATGCCGCTCGTCAATGAAGTCGTGATTGGCCTTAAAGACAAAGACAAATTCAATACTTCGAAGCCGAAGGACGATGGCCAGTTTGCCGACTATGTGACGAACCCGACGTTTCCCGCGCTCGTAGAGATTCTGTTTTCTTCGGCCGGCGTGCGCGCACCCACAAAGTTCCCGCGCGCAGATCTTGTGACTGCTTTCTTGACGGGCGTGCCTGTGTTGAACAAACCCGCCACCGTGACCGCGTCCGAGATGCTGCGCTTGAACACTTCGATTCCGGCACTGCCGAAGGGCTCGCAGAATCCGCTCGGTGTTTTGGCGGGTGATAACGCCGGCTTTCCCAATGGCCGCCGGCCGGGAGACGACATCGTCGACATCACGGTGCGTGTCGCAATGGGAGTGTTGTGCACGCTGAACAACCCCGCCGCCTTCGGCTGTGTAGGGGCAGACGCACCCTCGGGCGGGCTGGGCTACACCGACAACGGCACTGTGATCACCGATGCGCTGTTCGGCGCCACGTTCCCATACCTGGCGACGCCGCTTCCGGGTGCGCAATAAGGAGCCGCCATGAAGAAGCCTCTCCAATTTAAAGCAGTGACAGCGGCATGCGTGATCGCGCTGCTTGCGGCGGGTTGCGGCTCGTCTTCCGACGACTCCGGGCCACCGCCTCCCGCCCCCTCGCCGATCGACACCATGGCGCAGGAGGACGCCGCGGCATCAGCCAGCGTTGCGGGCTTCATCGCCTTTCTTCAAGCGGTGATTGCATCACTGACCGTGGAAACGAATGAGCCCCGTAGTATCGGCGGCATCACGCCGCCGGTGACCGAGACGGCGGAGCCCACTGCGATCTAGGCACACGTGTTGATCGAAGTCATCAAGCGCCCGGCCCTTATGCGCCGGGCGTTTTTCATTCTGTGTTTGCTGGCCGTCACGCACGTGTTGAGCGCAGAAGCACCACGCACGCCGGCGCGCGATGAGGTCGTCGAGACTCAGTTGCTGCCGCGCGCGGTCAAGCAGTCGGTGCGACGACTGTATGGCACGCAGCCGGCGGCCTCGCAGCTTTCGACAGCCGAGCGCATCGACGCCGCGCGTCGACTGATTGAAGCGGGCCGGGCAAACGGCGATCCGCGCACACTCGGATATGCCGAAGCGCAGCTCAACGGTCTGCCCGAGACCGGCGCAATTGGCGTCGAGCCACTCGTGCTGCGCGCGACGATCGAGCAAAGCCGCCATCGATTCGACGCCGCGCGTGTGCTGCTCGATCGCGCACTTGAGCTGGCGCCAAAGCACGTGCAGGCGCGGCTGACGCGCGCGACGATCGCACATGTGCGCGGCAATCTCGACGCCGCGCGTGCCGACTGCGAAGCGCTGCGCGAATCCGCGCCAGCGGTGGCCGTCATTTGCAGCGCGACCAGCGATGCACTGAGCGGCAAGAATGCCGAGGCATTAAAGGCGCTCGAAGGCATCGCGGACCCTGCGTTGCGCAGCTGGGCACTGTCGATTGCCGGAGAGGTCCACGAACAACAAGGCGCGCTCGACGCTGCGGTACGCAGCTACACCGCATCGCTCACTCTGAGCGAGGATCTTTACACCACAGTCGCACTTTCCGACGCGTTAATCGCGCAGCAGCGCTGGCCGCAAGCCGAGGCACTGCTGACACCGCTGCCCGCGACCGACGCGGTGCTGCTGCGCCGCTGGATCGTGGCGCGCCGTCAGCAGCGCGACGCCGCTTCGCTGCAAACGCTGCTGGCCGAGCGCTTCGCAGCGGCGCAAGCCCGGAGCGAATTGCTGCACGCACGCGAGGCCGCGGTGTTTGCGCTCGAGCAGGGAGATGCAGTCGCGGCGCTGAAGCTTGCGCGCCAGAATTGGAACGATCAGCGCGAGCCTGCAGATCTGCGCATCTTGGCATTGGCGGGGCGCGCTGCGAACGATTCCACCGCGCTGGCCGAAGTGCAAGCGTTCATAGCGCGTACCGGGTTGCGCGATGCGCGCATCGAGCGCACGTTGAAGTCGGCTCCACGCTGATGCCATTGCGCTTCATCGCGGTGCTGCATGTGATGGTTGCCAGCGCCGTCGTGCTTGCCAGCGCGGCCGTCGAGGCACACTTGACCAGCACGGCTTACCTCGAAGTGGACGCCAGCGCGCCCGCCGCGCCGGCTGTGCAATGGCGAATTGCGCTGCGTGACCTCGATGCGCTGATGGATCTGGACGCCAATGGCGATGGCCACCTGGTGTGGGCCGAACTCGCCGACCGCGCAAGCGATATCAATGCGCTCGCAATATCTGCACTGCAATTCAAGAATGGAATAAACGACTGCGCGCTGCGCTTTGAAGCGCCACGCTACGTGCGGCTGGCCGACGCCGGCTACGCACAACTCGATGGTGCCGCCACTTGCAGCAGCGGTTCCTCCCTCAGACTTGCCTACCGTCTATTCGAAGGCGTTGACCCATCGCACCGAGTGCTGATCAACGTGCGTGGTGCACCGCAGCCGCGCATTACCGAGCCCGGCGCGACCCTATCTCTGACAGTTGCCGAGGCGAGTGACGAACCGGGCGGCTTCGGCGGATTTTTAGCAAGCGGCATCGCACACATCGCCGGCGGCTACGACCACGTGCTATTCCTGCTGTGCCTGCTGTTGCCGGCCGTGCTGCAGCGGCAAGGCAACCGCTGGGCACCGCGCGACAAATCGACAAGCGCATTGGTCGCGGTTGTCTGGATCGCAACGGCGTTCACGATTGCGCATTCGCTGACGCTGGGCCTCGCGGCGTTTGGCGTCATCCGCATTCCGGCAAACGTGATCGAACCATTGATTGCGTTAACAATTCTGTTGACGGCAGTCAACAACATCTGGCCGGTGGTGACGCGGCGGCTCGCAGCAGTCGCGTTTGTCTTCGGTCTGATTCATGGATTCGGCTTCGCCGAAGTCCTTGCACCGCTGTCGCTGCCGCGCGATCAACTCGTCGTAGCGCTGCTCGGCTTTAACCTCGGCGTTGAAGCTGGGCAGCTTGCGATCGTTGCAGGCGCATTCTTCGTGCTCGCTACGCTGCGCCGCTGGTCGGGTTACGTGCGTTGGATCCTCGGGCTCGGCTCGCTGCTGATCGCCATCGTCGCGACGCTATGGCTCATCGAGCGCGTCTTCGACGTCACGTTATGGGGTTCTAACGACCTTAGGCTGGCTGTGGATCGACAAGTCCGCGCTGGATCAACAACGGTTCCACTGCGGCATCGCGACCGCGAAACGCACGGTACGCAGCGCGCGGCTCGATGGTGTTGCCCGACGAATACACATATTTAAACAGCCGCGCCGCCACGGCGGGATCGAACGGATCGCCCGCTTCGACAAATGCGTCATAGCCGTCGGCGTCGAGCACCTCAGCCCACATGTAAACGTAGTAACCGGCCGCGTAGCTCGAGCTTGAAAACAAATGCGAAAAATGCGGCAGCCGATGCCGCAGCACGATCTCGCGCGGCATTCCCAGGCGCGCGAGTTCATCGCGCTCGAACTGTGTGATGTCGACGCCGTCGTCTGGATTCTGCGCATGCAGTGCCATATCGAGCAGAGCGCATGCCGTGTACTCCACCGTTTCAAATCCCTGATTGAAGTGCCGCGCGCGGTGCAACCGCGCGATTAACTCGTCGGGTATTGCGGCTCCGGTATCGACGTGGCGCGCGTGCTTCTTAAGCACTTCCGGCTCCAGCGCCCAGTGTTCGAACAGCTGCGAAGGCAGCTCGACGAAGTCACGCAGCACGCGCGTGCCCGAGAGCCGCTCATAGGTCACCTGTGACAGCAGTCCATGCAAGCCATGGCCGAATTCGTGGAACAGCGTGCGCACGTCATCGAGCGACAGCAGGGTTGACGACGCGGGCGATCCCTTGGAGAAGTTGTTGTTATTGACGACGATCGGCAATACATCGCCGTCGATGCGCGACTGCGAGCGGTACTGACTCATCCATGCGCCACCGCGCTTGGTCGGGCGCGCAAAATTGTCATGCAGGAACACGCCAATCGGATATTCGCCGCGGCGCACTTCGTACACGCGCACGTCGGGGTGGTACGCAACGATATCGGGCCTGCGCACGAACTCGATGCCGAACAGTCGCTGCGCGCAATCGAACGCCGCCTCGACCATTCGATCGAGCACGAAGTACGGCTTGACAAATGCATCGTCGATGTCATAGCGCTGTTTGCGCACGAGCTCGGCGTAATAACGCCAATCCCACGGTGCGATATCGGTCGGCTCACGGCGCGCAACCGCTATCGCGCGCAGTGCCTCGACTTCTTCAGCAGCTTTTGACTTTGCCGGCTCCCACACGTTTTCGAGCAGCTTGGCGACTGCATCGGGCCTGCCTGCCATGCGGTCCACCAGCGCATAGTCGGCGAAGCTTTCGTATCCGTTCAGGTGCGCTTGCTCGGCACGCAGCTTCAGAATTTCGCGCGCAATCGGGCGGTTGTCGTGTGGACCCGCGTTTTCGCCGCGCCGCGTCCACGCGTTAAACGCCTGCTGCCGCAGATCGCGGCGCTCAGAATACGTTAGAAATGGAACGACCAGCGAGCGGCTCAACGTGATCGCAAATGAGCCGGGCTTGCCGTGCTGTGCTGCCGCGGTTTGCGCAGCGGTACGCACGGCGTCGGGCAGGCCCGCCAAATCGGGTTCGCCATTTAGCCACAAACACCACTCGGCCTCATCGGCCAGCACGTTTTGCGAGAACGC
>DATLMT010000257.1:0-3073 GCA_035537135.1 Burkholderiaceae bacterium
GGCCGAGCGGCCATGTGCTGGCCACCGACATCGCCCCCGCTTTGCTCGACTACGCGCTTGCAGACGCCCGCGCGGCCGGACTATCGAACATCGAGACGCGCGAGCTCGACGGCGAAGCACTCGGAGGCTTGCCCGCCGCGAGCTTCGACGCGGTGATCTCACGCGTCGGACTGATCTACTTCCCGGACCAGCAGCGCGCGCTGGCGGGAATCCGCCGTGCACTGAAGCCGGGTGGCCGCTTTGCGGCGGTGGTTTATTCAACGCCCGATAAGAATGCGTTCTTCTCAATTCCGGTCGGCATCATTCGTCGCCGCGCCAAACTGCCGCCGCCCGTGCCCGGCCAACCGGGGCCGTTTTCACTTGGCGGCGATGGTGTGCTAGCCGCTGCATACGAACGCGCCGGCCTGCGCGACATCGAAGTGCGCAAGGTCGATTCACCCGTGCGACTATCAACCGCAACGGAATGCGTGCGATTTGAACGCGAATCGTTCGGTGCTCTGCATCAGATGATGAGCGGGCTCAGCGAAACAGAGCGCTCTGAAACCTGGGACGAGATTGAAAATGAGTTGCGGAAGTACGAAACCACGGACGGCTTCATCGGCCCCTGCGAAATGATCGTGGGTGCAGGAACCGCCTAGCCGGCCGTTGCTAAAGCCGGGTCAACGACCGCGCGTCAGTTCTTCACCGGCAGCGTCTCTGGCGCAACCGGCCGCACGGTCGATGGTGATGGCGCCGGCTGCATTGAGGGAGATGCGGCCGGGGTGCTCGGAGAAACAGCGGGCCGGTTCGGCACGACTACTCCCGGTGCGAGCGGAATCTCCTCGACCTGAAGCACGTTGGTAACAAAGTGCCGGGTCTCGCCAAAGCAGGTGGTCGGCAGCCCAACTTTTTCTTCGTAATGCAACGTGACGCGTTTGCCCATCACTCTGTTGATGCTTTCGGCCACGCCATCGTCGCGCACAGTGAACAGAAATTTTTCGGGAATGGCGCCGGGCATCGATACCATTGCCATCTCCCCTTCCCAGGTCTTGCAGAGCCACCCTTTGCGGCTCAGCTTCTGTACCCAGCCAGCACGCTCGCCGGCCGAATAATTCCAGTTCAGCACGATCGCGAAGTAGCCGGCAATCAACACGATCGGCACCAGCAACAGCCAGAAAAGCATTTTTAACGCGGAAGCGCGGCGGCGCGGCACTTCCGTCGGCGGTGGACTCCGCGTACTCATCTGCGCTTCAGGAAGTGGAGGAATTCCTTGTTTACCGTGTGCTGCAGCAGCAACTCGTTGCCGGTCTGCTTGCAGAACGCCTGAAAATCGCGCATCGAGCCGGGATCGGTAGCGACGACCTTCAGCACCTGCCCGGTATTCATGTCCGAAAGCGCTTTTTTCGCGCGCAGTATCGGCAGCGGGCAGTTAAGCCCGCGGGTGTCGATCTCTTTATCGGCGGTGATGGATTGCAGCACTGGAGTGGCGCGTCGTCGCGAGATTCTACGACGACCTTAGTTGCGCAACGCCGCGATCGCCGGCGGCAACGAGCGCCTAGGGCCGTCGATCGCCACGCCGTTTTCGACAGCCCACTGCCTGATGAAGGCGATCCGATTCTCCGTTAACGGATGCGTCCGCACAAACTCGACCGCTGGCACTTTCAGCTCGCGCTGCTCGCTCGGTTGACTTGCAAGAACATCGAACAGATCGATCGCGCCACCCACGTGCCCATATTCAGCCTGGAGCGCGCGCAGCGCTGCTTCGTCAGCTTCGCGCTCCTGATCGCGATTGAACGAGAGCAGCGTCGCCATACCGGCGCCGCTCAACACACCCGCAGCGGCGTTCCGCCCCAGCTCGGACGAGACGACCGACAGGACCACGGCCGCGGCTACGCCTCGTCCAAGCGCGGACGATGCGTGCCGATACTTCAGATGTGCGAGTTCATGCGCCATCACCATCGCAAGTGCATTCTCGTTGCCAAGCTTGATCAGTAGCCCACGAAAAAACACCGCCTGCCCGCCGATGGTTGCGAAAGCATTTACCGTTCGGTCGTCGCGATAACCGATCCGCACCACCATGCCGTCCGGCATGCCGAGGCGCATCGCAAGCCGGTCGGCCAACTCCTGCAATTCTGATTGCACTTGGCGGCCAGCGGCACTGTCGGGTGCCGTAGCGAACGGCGGAAGCGACGCGGCAAGCTTCGCTTCGTACCGGTACGGAATGCGTGGAGCAATCCACTGTGCGGTTAGCGACACACCTATCAGCAACGCGACGATCACACCGAGGCTGCCCGCAAGCAGCCACCCAAGCTCGATTAGCGGATTTTCACGCGACGAATTGATGCCCTCTGCGGGCGCGCGGTTCTCGAATTTCACGCGTGCTACAAGGCCGGCACGGCGGATCGGGCTCCGAACGCAACGGCAGTGTCGCGCTCAGGAATCAGAGCGGTCCCGAATGCAAACACTTCGATTGACGCTGCATAGCCAGTCGATATGGTCGTCGTTTCGAAGCGAACGCAGACCACGAGCTTGGCGCCTTGCCGGCGCGCGTCGTGTTTTAACCGCAACAGAGCTTCGCGCCGCGCACGCTCCATTAACGTTTCGTAGGTGCGCACGCGGCCTCCGAACAGGTTTCGCAAGCCGGCGACGAATGTCTTGAAGTAATCAGAGCTGATGACGACGGTGCCGTGGACCAGAAATGTGCGCTGCGGCGTGATGCGGTCCGGCGGGAACCGCACCGCAAAGGCCAGCACGTCGGCATATTCGCGCTCGCGCGCTCGAATCGATGCGTAGTGGCGCTTCTCTACGATCGTGCCCGCAAAGAACCCAACGATCAGCAGGACAACGAACAGGCCAAACTCGATCAGGTCTAGCACGGATCAATTCCCGTCGAGCTGGACCGCGCTTCCATACGCCAGTATCTCCGCTGCGCCCGCCGCGATCGAGGTTGTCGCAAAACGCACGTTCAGAATCGCGTTCGCGCCCATTGACTGCGCTTCGGCAACCATGCGTTCGACAGCCTCGTGCCGCGCTTCCTGCATCAGCTCGGTATATCCCTTTAACTCGCCGCCGACGATGTTCTTAAGGCCAGCGA
>DATLMT010000258.1:0-3578 GCA_035537135.1 Burkholderiaceae bacterium
TACGCCCAGCGTCGGCCTCAATACGCAGTGCGAGCTTCTGCAATCACTCACGCATCACTTTGTGATAGTCGCGTCCGCGCGCGTATACCGACACCACGGCGCAATCGGGTTCACGCAAACGATCGAACTCGCGCCGCGCCCAGTCGGCTGTCGTGGCGCTAGGCAGATAGTCCATGCGCGCTGCGATCACTCGCAACGCGCCGGACATCAGACGCGAAGGATCGGCGCGCAGCCCAGAGTGGCGCTGCAGATAATCCATGTCGCCATGACGCCCTTTTTCCAGCCATGCATTGAGCCGCTCGGCAGCACGCGCCACGTCGACATCGGCGATACCGACGCGCGTAAATCCCAACTTGATTCCCCACTCGCGAATGCGCGCTGCGAGCAAGTGCGGCGCTACAGCTGTGGCCATGGGTAACAAACTCGAAGCGGTGCGATGCGAAACGAAAACTGGGAGCGAGACGATAGCGAGGTTCTCATCGCTGCTTTCTCAGGAAGGGTCAGTAGGATAGGACACCGTGCTGACCTCATTGAACTTACAAGACGCTGAAGCTACTGCCGCGCTCGGGCGCTCGATGGCTAGTGCCGTCAAACGTCACGTTGATGCGATCCGGGCGGCAGGGCTTCACATCAATTTGTCCGGGGAACTTGGCGCTGGCAAGACGGCGCTGGTGCGCGCCATGCTGCATGCGCTTGGTGTCGAAGGCTCGGTCAAAAGCCCCACGTACGCCGTACTTGAACCTTATGTTGTTTCGAGATTAGACTTCTACCACTTTGATTTTTTTCGACTTACAGAGCGTGAGTTCGACGGATCAGGTTTCAGGGAGTTGTTCGGGCCAGGCCGGATCTGCGCAGTTGAATGGCCGGAGCGAGCCGGGCCACGCTTGCCAACGGCCGATATTTCGATCGCGTTGGCGGTCGACGGCTACGGTCGATCTGCGGCAATCAGCACAGCGAGCGAATTAGGCGCGACATGTTTAAGCGAGGCGATGACGCAATTAGAAGCGGGCGGCGGCGATTCATCAACGCCGGCGCCGGCACGGTTGTCCTCGCCTTAACGCATCACGAAATTGCGTTCGGGGCGACGCTGCTCGCGGTGCGCGTGTGGCCTGCCGAGGACTACACGCGCGTCACACTGGAGCACGACGCGCCGCTCGCGTTCTCTCACTTCATGGTGCGCGACCCGGCGCATCCATTGCGGCTCGTAGTAGAAATCGATGGACTCGATCTGACTGCGAAGTTGAAGGAGCTGGTCGGCAAGATAGAAGCGAACGATCCGTACATCGCGCTGGTGCGAGTCGGTCAGAATCGCCCCAAAGTGGCGCGCCTCGTCATCGAGCTGAAGGAGGACATCAAGCCCCAGGTGTTTTCGCTCGATCCTGTAGGGCCGTACCAACACCGGCTGGTGATGGATCTGTATCCGGTCAATCCGCCCGACCCGCTGCTTGCGCTGTTGCGCGATCAGGCGTCGCGCCAGGAAAGGCGGCCGGCGCCGACGCACGGCAAGCCGCCCGACGTTCAGCGCATCGTCACGGTGGCGATCGACCCGGGCCACGGTGGCGAAGATCCGGGCGCAGTGGGACGCGGCGGCACCTACGAGAAAACCGTCACCCTCGAGATTGGCCAGCGCCTGCGCGAGCTGATCGCGGCCGATCCTACGATGCGTGTCGCGATGACCCGCGACGGCGACTACTTCGTGCCCCTGCGCACGCGAGTGGCAAAGGCGCGGGCAGTCCACGCCGATCTGTTCGTCTCGATTCACGCTGACGCTTGGATCAGGCCCGACGCGCGCGGCTCCTCGGTTTTCGCCCTGTCGGAGCACGGCGCCTCGAGCAGCGCGGCGGCGTACATGGCGAAGAAAGAAAACAGCGCGGACGTGGTCGGCGGCATCAACTTGGCTTCTAAGGACCGGCAGCTGCAGCGAGTCCTGCTCGATCTCTCGACGACAGCGCAAATCAACGACAGTCTGAAGCTGGGCGGCGCGGTGCTGCGCGAGCTCGAGCGTGTCAACCGCCTGCACAAGCCGCGCGTCGAGCAGGCCGGCTTCGCGGTGCTGAAGGCGCCGGACATTCCGTCGATCCTGATCGAGACCGCTTTCATCAGCAATCCCGACGAAGAAAAAAAATTACGCGACGACGACTACCAGGATCAAATGGCGCGCGCAATTCTGGTGGGTATCAAGCGCTACTTCGCGAAGAATCCGCCGCTCGCGCGGAACCCTTTTACCTGACGGCTTACTTTAAAACATGCGGCCGGCGGCGGCGCAGCAGCCGGACCACGGCTGTCAGAAGCAGCGGGCCCAGCACCGCGGCGATGCCCGCAACCAGGATGACTCCAAGGTTGTCGCGAATGAGCGGCACATTGCCGAACAGGTACCCGCCGTAGACGAGCGAGACCACCCATACGGCAGCGCCAGCCACGTTGTAGAACTGAAACTTTCGAAAATCCATTCCCGATGCACCTGCGACCAGCGGTGCAAACGAACGCACTACCGGAACGAAGCGCGCAATCATCACCGTCTTGCCGCCGTGCCGCTCGAAAAAAACGTGCGTCTTCCGCAAAGCCCTCTGATCGATCCAGCCGATGGTCCCGTCATAGACTTTTTTGCCCAACCACGCCCCGATCAGGTAATTGAGCGTGTTGCCGAGCACGGCGGCCGCCGTGATGATGAGCACCAGCAGATGGACGCTGAGTCCTTTGGCCTGCACTGCAGGCAGCGCCGAAATCGCGCCCGCAACGAACAACAGCGAGTCCCCGGGCAGGAACGCCATGAACACCAGGCCCGTCTCGGAGAAAAATATTGTGCCTAGCGTTACATACACCAGCATAACGTTGCGCTCGACAATCGCTGCTAGAAAGCGATCGGTCGCCGTGAACAGATCGAGCCAGTTAATACCTTCCATGGGACTGATGCAGGCGGCGCGAACACGCCGAGCGATTCAAAAGCAGCGCGGGATCATACGTGAGGCAACCGGGCCGAGTTATCGCTTCGCATTCATATAATCCCTGCCATGAGTGCCACGCTTCGCCGCGCAATACGGCCTTTGGAAGATGCGCTGATCAGTCAGATCGCTGCCGGTGAGGTGGTTGAGCGTCCAGCATCGATCGTCAAGGAATTACTTGAGAACAGTCTCGATGCCGGAGCGACGCAGATCGACGTCAGGCTCGAGGC
The DNA here is from genome assembly GCA_035537135.1 of Burkholderiaceae bacterium. GTDB lineage: Bacteria > Pseudomonadota > Gammaproteobacteria > Burkholderiales > Burkholderiaceae_F > JACCZX01. The sequence goes on from DATLMT010000258.1 coordinate 3,173, forward strand.
CGGCGGTATTAAACGCATTGTCATTGCCGACAACGGTTTCGGTATTGCGCGCGATGATTTGCCGCTCGCGCTTGCGCGGCATGCCACCAGCAAGATTGCGAGCCTGGAAGATCTGGAAGGCGTTGAATCTCTCGGCTTCCGCGGCGAGGCGCTGGCGTCAATTGCGTCGGTGGCCGATGTTGTGGTCACCTCGCGCGTGGCTGGCAGCGACAGCGCGTTTTGCGTGCGCTCCGGGTGTGATGCTACCGAGCCCGCGCCCGGCTCGATCGGCACGCGCATCGAAGTGGCCGATCTGTTTCACAAGACGCCGGCACGGCGCAAGTTTCTTCGCAGCGAAGCCACCGAGCTGGCGCATTGCCTGACGCAGGTCGAGCGCGCCGCAGCTGCCTATCCGTCGGTTGCGTTC
>DATLMT010000259.1:0-3577 GCA_035537135.1 Burkholderiaceae bacterium
GCTATGACCCGCGATGGCGCAGCGGCATGTCGGAATACAGTCCTGCAAAAGCGAAGGCGCTGCTCGATACTTATGGCTACATCGATCGGAACGGCGATGGCTGGCGCGAGCAGCCAGACGGATCGCCACTGATTCTCGAGAAAGCTGCATCGCCTTCAGAAATCGACCGCCGGCAAAGCGAGCAATGGCGACGGTATATGAAAGCGATTGGCTTGAAGATCGAATTTCGCATCGCGCAGTGGCCCGAGCTGGTCAAACAATCACTTGCGGGCAATTTGATGATCTGGAACTTTGCGTGGCAAGCGCAGGAGCCTGACAGCGAGTTGTTCTTCAGCCTTGCCTACGGACCGAACAAAGGGTCGGCCAACGACGCTCGTTTCTTAGTGAGAGCGTATGACGAGCTGTACGAGCGCCAGCGTACGCTGCCCGACGGCGCCGAACGGCTGGCTGCAATGCATGAGGCGACGCGTCTACTCGTTGCCTACATGCCGTACAAGCTTCATCAGCACCGGATACAACTCGATCTCGCGCAGCCGTGGTTGCTCGGTTATCGCCGGCACCCGTTCACGACGCGAGCCTGGGCGTATCTCGATATCGACGGCGACGCGCACGAGCGCAGGCAAGACTGATGCTCAGTCGCATTCTTCGCATTTCTTCGTTGCTGACAATTGTTCTTGCCGTCGTCCTGACGGTGTGGTTTGTGGATCTCGGGCTTTCGCCATGGATCGCGATCGCAGTCGGCTTGCTGCTTCCGCTTTTAATTCACGCTCTGCCGCTCGGCGTTGAGTTCGTCACCGGCGCGCTGATTGATCGCCGGCCGGTCGCGCGCCTTGGGGTGGTCGACGCATTGCGACTATGGCTGGTCGAGTCATGGCGATCGTTCGTCGTGTTCAATATTGATCAACCGTGGCGCGCAGACTTTCCGGAGCGGCCGATCGTCAACGATGCTGCACGTCCGGCGGTCTTGCTGATTCCCGGCTACATGTGCAATCGCGCTTCATGGCGGCACTGGGTTCTCGAGGGACTGCCGCGCGACTGGAACGTCGCCACCATCAGTCTCGAACCCGTTTACTCGGAAGTCGAAAACTATGCGGAAGCGCTGCACCAAGCTATAGAAAAGCTACGTGCCGAAAGCGGCGCGGAACGCGTCACGCTCGTGTGCCACAGCATGGGAGGTCTGGCCGCACGCGCCTTGCTACGCGCGAAGGGTCACGATGCCGTGGCGCGCGTGGTCACGATCTGCACTCCGCACTACGGCACGGTTTTCGCACGCTTTGCGCATGGGGAAAATACACGGCAGATGCGGCGAGGATGCGAATACGTACAAAGGTTGGGTGAAAGCGACGAGCCGGTCGAGTTCATATGCTTCGCAAGCCAACATGACAACCTGATCGTTCCGCGCGACTCACAAGTCTTGGCCTGCGCCGAGGCGGTGTGGTTCGACAAAATCGGGCACCTGGCCATGACTGCGAGTGACGAAGTTCTGTCCAAGCTGATACATGTGGTGAGTCGACCTAGAAGTGAATCCCTCGCATCAAATTCGCATAAGCAATCTGATCTGCGGTTGCCTTCGTCTTCTCCCCTTCCTTCGCGCCCTTCGACGCATCCGAATCCGGAAACATCCTGAACGTCGTGTTCATCACGATTTGTGCAACCCGCGGCGCCAGTGCATGCAATACCTGGCCGAACACGCCCAGCCGAGTCGCGATGCGCACCGGCTTATAGACAATCGCCTGCACAATCAAATCACCGGCCTCTTCCGGCGATAACGTCGGCACGTTCTGATAAATCTTGGTCGGCGCAATCATCGGAGTGCGCACCAGCGGCATGTTAATTGTCGTGAAGGTCACGCCGACGTCGAGGTACTCAGACGCTGCGCAGCGCGTCCAGGCGTCGAGTGCCGCCTTCGACGCGACGTAGGCTGAAAATCGAGGCGCATTGGTTAGCACGCCGATCGACGAGATATTGACCACATGCCCCTTGCGCTTCGACGCCATGCCCGGCAGCAAGCCCATCGTCACGCGCAGGCAGCCGAAATAATTCAGCTGCATCGTGCGCTCGAAGTCGTGAAAGCGCTCCTTGCTCGATTCGATGCCGCGCCGAATCGAACGCCCTGCGTTGTTGATCAGCACGTCAACACCGCCATAATTGTCGATCAGCCAAGCGACCAGCGCGTCGCAACTTTCTAGACTTGCTAGATCTGCTGAGTAGGTGACGACTCGACCACCCTGGGTGGCGTCCCCGTTCCTCGCTTTCAACGCATCGTCGATCTCTTTTTTCGCAGCGTCGAGTTTCTGCTGCTCGCGCCCAACAATCACGGTGGTTGCCCCGGCCTGTGCGAGCTTGTGCGCCGCTGCCAGACCGATTCCCGATGAACCACCGGTGACCAGCACCACCCTTCCCTGCACTTGACCCGTCAGCGTGCGATCAATGAACAGGTCGGAATCAAGATTTCGCTCCCAGTAGTCCCACAGCCGATACGCATAATCCTCGAGCCGTGGAACGGCAATGCCACTGCCTTTGAGTGCCGCAGTGGTTGCGCGCGCATCAAACCGCGTCGGGTAGTTGACGAAAGTGATGATGTCGTCGGGCAAACCAAGGTCTTTCATCACTGCGTTGCGAATGTGTCGCACCGGCGTCAATGCAAGCAAGCCTTTCTTGACGCTGCTGGGCACGAACCCAAGCAAAGCCGCGTTGACTCGCAGCGAAAACTTCGGCGCGTGTGCGGCACGCGCAAAGATGTTCAGAACGTCGCCAACGCGATACGGCGTTGGGTCAACCAAATGAAAAGCCTGTCCGTCGAGGCCCTCTTTGTGGGCGATGTGATCGATCGCATCGACGACAAAGTCAACCGGCACGATATTGATGCGCCCTCCCTCCAGGCCGACCATGGGCATCCACGGCGGAAGCATCTCGCGCATCTTCTGGATCAGCTTGAAAAAGTAGTACGGCCCATCGACCTTGTCCATCTCGCCGGTGCGGCTGTCGCCGACAACTAGGCCGGGGCGATAAACACGCCACGGCATGCGGGTCTCGGCGCGCGCGACCTTCTCCGACTCGTGTTTAGTCGCAAAGTAAGGATGATCAAGGCCCTCAGCCTCAGCGAACATGTCCTCGCGAAACACGCCTTCGTACATGCCGGCTGCAGCGATCGACGACACGTGCTGGAAATTGCCGGCCTCGATCTCATTCGCAAGTGCCACCGCGTTCTTGGTGCCGTCGACATTGATCGCGACTTGCTGTTCGGCGTCGGCTTTGAGGTCGTACACCGCAGCCAGGTGAAAGAAGTGTTCGACCTGCCCTGTGAGTTTCTTTCGATCGATCTGGGATAGTCCAAGCAGCGGCTTGACCAAGTCTCCAACGATCGCTACAGCGCGTGCTTCGTCTGTGTTCCAGTATTCGAGAAGCTCCGACACTTTGTCGCGGCTTTCCTGCCGGATCAGAAAGTAGACGACGGCGTTGCGACGCGCGAGCAGTTTTTTGACGAGGCGCTTGCCGATGAAGCCGGTGGCGCCGGTGACGAAATAGTGCATGCCGATCTCCGCAGGGTAGGTGTGGCGGGGATTCTGCCGAAAGC
>DATLMT010000260.1:0-3031 GCA_035537135.1 Burkholderiaceae bacterium
CGCCGAAGGCTGCCACGCCGGCCGGCGTCCCGATCGCTCCCCGCTGAAAAGATGTCGCGCAAGCTATACATAAAAACGTTCGGCTGCCAGATGAACGAGTACGACTCGGACAAGATGGCCGACGTGCTGCGTGCCTCGGAGGGCGTGCAGGCGACTGACGATCCTGCCGACGCCGACATCATTCTGTTCAACACCTGCTCCGTGCGCGAAAAGGCGCAGGAGAAAGTCTTTTCCGACCTCGGCCGTGTCAAGCATCTGAAGCAGAGCAAGCCCGATCTGCTGATCGGCGTAGGTGGCTGTGTCGCGAGCCAGGAGGGCGCCGCGATCGTCGCGCGTGCGCCGTACGTTGATCTGGTGTTCGGCCCGCAGACGCTGCACCGGCTGCCCGACCTGATTCGAAATCGCCGAACAAGTGGTCGGCCCCAGGTCGACATTTCCTTTCCTGAGATTGAAAAGTTCGATCATCTTCCGCCGCCGCACGTTCAAGGTGCAAGCGCGTTTGTGTCGATCATGGAAGGCTGCAGCAAATACTGCAGCTTTTGCGTCGTGCCGTACACGCGCGGCGAAGAGGTGTCGCGACCGCTCGACGACGTGCTGATCGAAGTGGCCGATCTGGCGGCACAAGGCGTCAAGGACGTGACGCTTCTTGGGCAGAACGTCAACGCGTACCTGAATGACGGCATCGACTTCGCAGCGCTACTCGAACACGTCAATGAGATTCCCGGCATCGAGCGCATTCGATACACCACATCGCACCCGAAAGAATTCACGGCGCGACTGATCGACGTCTATGCGCGGCTGCCGAAGCTCGTCAATCATGTGCATCTCCCGGTGCAATCGGGGAGCGATCGCGTGCTCGCTGCTATGAAGCGAGGCTACTCGGTGCTTGAATACAAGTCGATCGTGCGCAGACTGCGCAACGTGCGGCCGGACATATCGATCTCGTCTGACTTCATTGTGGGATTTCCTGGCGAAGGCGAGCGCGATTTCGAGCAAACCATGCAATTGATCGCAGACATCGGCTTCGACGGAAGCTTCAGCTTTGTCTACAGCAAGCGTCCCGGCACACCGGCGGCCGACATCGAAGATGAAACGACGTCGGCGACGAAGCTCGCCCGGCTGGCGCGCTTGCAGATGGCGATCGACAAGCACGCGCAGCAGATCAGCCAGGCGATGGTGGGCTCAATTCAGCGCATCCTGGTCGAAGGTCGATCTAGGAAGCACGCTGCCGAACTGATGGGGCGCACCGAGAACAACCGTATCGTCAATTTCCCCGGCGGCCGGCGCCCGGACAGCCTGATCGGCGAAATGATCGACGTGCAAATCACGCAGGCGTTGCCTCACTCGCTGCGCGGGGAACTTCGGCCGTACGAACCGGCTCTGATGGCCTGCGACGAACTGCCTTTACAGGCGACGAAAAACGTTCCATGAGGCGGGTTGCGCGCTACGATCGGCGCCACTCTTGAGGCGCATTGGCATCCGTGCGGGTTTGCGCGCTCGAGTTCCGGACACGCATTAGGGAGACAGGCATGACTGAATCACGAGCGTACGGCGGATCGCGTTTGTGCATTGCTTTTGCCGCGGCATCTTTGTCAGTGTTGTCGGCATGCGCTACAACGCAGCCGGCAAGCAGCGCTTCTCCCGCGCCAGCTCCGCCACCCGCCGCATCGGCTATGCCGGGGGCCGCATCTGCGTCGCAAGCACCCATTCCTCCGGCCGCCCCAGGCGCGCGGCCGACGACGACCCCGGCTGCCGCTGTTGGCGCTTCCGGCGCCACGCCATCGCCGCCGGCCGCCGGCGCACCGCGTCCGTTTGCCGAAGTGATCAAAGACGCCAAGCAAGTTGCTGGCTTTCTTCCGCTTTGGCAGAAGGACGAACGTACGTGGATCGAAATTTCTCCCGAGCTGCTCGACAAGCCGTTTTTTCTGTCGATCAACATGAGCCGCGGCCTCGGCGAGCGCGGACTGTTCGCTGGGTTGATGGGTTCGTGGTATTCCACCGGCGGCGAATACGTCGGCCAGTTTCGCAAAGCGGGCGGCAACGTTCACCTACTGGCAAAGAACACGACATTCATTGCGCGCGCGGGGTCGCCTGAAGAGCGCGCGGTCAAGAATGGTTTTTCGGACAGCTTGATGGGCTCGGCGCCGATCGCGAGCGCGCCGCATCCCGAGCGCAAGTCTATTTTGATCGACGCAAATGCGTTGTTGATGACCGATATGCCGCGCGCGTCGTACGTGATCGAGCGCGCTTATCGCAACTCATTTTCATTCGACGCGCGCAACTCGTTCATTCAGTCGGCAAAGGCCGATGCGGAGCGCACCGTTTTCGATGTCACCGCGCATTACGCGCAGCCGCGCATACCCGTACCCGCGCCACCGCCGACGACGCCGGGCGCCACACCATCGCCTTTCTATCCACCGCCGGTGGTGCTCGAGGATCCGCGCAGCTTGTTCCTGGGATTTTTGTATACGTTCACCAAGCTACCCGACAATCCGATGCGGCCACGCCTTGCGGACTCGCGCATTGGTCACTTCGGCACAGCCAAAGTCAATTTCAGTGACGACTCGAAATATCTTCCGGTGCGCTGGTATGTGCAGCGCTGGCGTATGGAGAAAAAAGATCCCAACGCCGATGTCTCAGAGCCGGTCAAGCCGATCACGTTTTACCTAGGCAACGAGATCCCCGAGAAGTATCGCGAGCCGATCCGGCAGGGCATTCTTGAATGGAACAAAGGCTTCGAGCGCATCGGCTTTAAGGACGCGCTTGTCGTGAAGCAGCAGCCCGATGACGCCGACTACGACCTTGGCGAAACGCAGTACTCATCCGTGCGCTGGATGGCCACGTCGACGCCGTCTTTCGGCGCGATTGGCCCTTCGCAGGTTGACCCGCGCACGGGCGAGATTCTGGACGCCGACATTGGCTGGGATGCCAATGTCGTTCGCAACATCCGCGCATTGAGAACAGAAGGCGTGGTGACGTATACGCCGATGTACGACGCCGTCTCGGGCGAGCTGAGCGCGCATGCGCATGG
>DATLMT010000261.1:0-10013 GCA_035537135.1 Burkholderiaceae bacterium
GGCATTGCGGAGCCGCGGCAGCTCAAACAGCCGCGCGCGCGGACGTGATTCGGCGGCGTGGTCATTCGCCGCCGCGGGCGAGGAAGCGTTGGAACGACGGGGCGCGGGACTCGACATTCCGCTTTCTACCGTTCCGCACCAGGTGCGCACCGGCCGAAAAGCGGCGCAGAAAGTGGCGACTACACGCGTTGAAATCAGCTAACGATCGTCGCGAGGCAGCCGTATGGCGTAGCTTGCCGCGAATTACAGCAACAACACCTTGATATCCGGATAGCCCATCAGCTTCAGGATGAAATAGTTGGCCGCCGCTTCGCCCGGATCATCGGAGAAGGTCACGAGCTCGGCGTATCTCGGAACCCCGGCCTTAACGAGAACGTTCCAGATATCCTTCGCTGCCTTCGGCTTGCCTTCGGCATTCAGAAGATCTGTGTACGGCACGTGCACGACCTTGCCCTCCGGACCCTTGGCAGGAACACTCTTGCCAGATGCAATGAATACCTTGGGATACAACCCCTGCGTACTCTGTGGATCTGCGATTGCATTGTTCTTGCGCGCAGTCGTTGGATAAGTCGTCGGAGGAATCGACAAATCCCCCGGTCCCTTCCTGGCGCCGACGGCAGTCGCTTCCTTGGTCACTTCATGGCCACGCTCCAACCATTTGTCGAGTGAGTCCACGAAGACGGAGACCCGCTTTTGTCCGAGGTTCTCCAACATGAAGAAGGCGAGCGCCGCGTGTGCGTTCAAGCCTGCATCCGAAATGACCACTGCTTCATGCGCGACGTTGACGCCCGCCTGACCAAGGATCTCGGCCAGCTTATGCGGGTTGCTGACGTTGCGCCTGAACACCTCGGCCGGGACGTTCACGGCATACGGGATATGTCCCTGATTGAACGCGTCAGCGGGACGCACATCCACGACACTGACGTTTGACACTCCGTAGGTCCGCATCAGCTTGCCGCCCCACGTCTTAAGCCAGTCGGTTTCTCTGATCAACAGCGGAGCGTCGTAGGTCCACTTGGGAAGAACCCGTTCATCCTGCAGCCAGCCGAGCTCAGACTCCTGAAAAAGCTTGACCTGCGGATAATCAAGAATGAACTTGAGCGCGAAAAATGGCACGCTGGCAGCGATTCCGCCGCCGCAATAGGTGTAGACCTGCTGGTCCGGCTTCACGCCGAGGTAGGTCACCATCCTTTTGATTTCGTCGGCGGACTTGAAAGTCTTGTCTGCGTTAAAGAAATCGGCGCTTGGAGCCATGATGCCGTTCGGTATATGACCGGCGCGGTCGAAAAAGGCGGTCTCGCCGAAATGCCAGCTCGCATCGAGGGCTTCGACCAACGCGTTGTTCTTCGTGTCGCCACTTGCGGTCAGGAATTCGGGCAGCTTGACTCTCGCATATTCATTGATTGTGTTGATGCGGAAAGTGCCTCTCGGTGGCGCCGGCGTCGGATCCTTTGTCACCGCTCCGCCGGCCGCGCGCCATTTCGACATTCCGCCGTCCAGGACAAGGAGATCTTTCGCTGGGAAGCCGTAGTAGTAGAGGTCGTAGAAGAGCTTCGTGGCCATAAACGAGCCACCCTGGTCGTAGATGACAATCTTCTTTCCACGAGTGATGCCCCACGACTGGAAGCGCTGCTCCATCTCGGACATCGGCAGCTCCTGGCCACCGTAGCTGAACACGTCGACGTTGATCGCACTCGCGATGTGTTGCGCCTTGTACATCGGCGGCGGCGACGCATCGAGTATCAGAAGATCGGCATTCGCCAGGTTCTGCTCGAGCCAGTTGACGCTGACAAGATTGCCTTTGGCTCCTTCTGCAGCCATTGCGGGGCGTGCCCCGAGGACGCTGCCGGCGATGAATAAGACAAAGCAATACTTCAATAGCTTCAACATGTTCGGCCCCGGTGCATTGACCCAGCGACACTAAGCCGCGCGGACAGCGTACGCCACTCGATCGCGACGGGCGGTGGATGGACAGGATCGAGCTGCGACGGTGGCGGACGAACCGCGGCACCGATACGCCAGCCTTCGCCGATCAGCTCGACTTATCGGCCGGGTTTCGCAGCACAATTGCCACGTGGCAAATCCGGAGCGTGACCTCACCCGAACACTGCTTGGTGTGCTGTGCATCGGTCTGCTGATTGTCGCCGCACTCTGGATCGTTCAGCCGTTCGTGGCAGCAGCCATTTGGGCAACCACAATCGTCGTTGTTACCTGGCCCCTGATGCTGCGCATCCAAGCGCGGCTATGGAATTACCGCATCCTGGCAGTCGCGTCGATGATCACCGCGTTAATACTGCTGTTCGTTATCCCATTGACGCTGGCCATCGGCGCAATCGTCGCAAATGCCGACGCCATCGTCGATCAAATACGTTCGATCACGAGCATGCCGATACCGCCGCCGCCGAACTGGGTGGTGCAACTTCCGTTCATAGGTACGGCGTTCGCGGCCGCGTGGGTGGAGGCGAGTGCGGCCGGTGTGGAAGGACTGGTGTCGCATCTCATTCCATATGCCGGCGGCTTCACCACGTGGCTATTTGCTGAAATCGGCAGCGCCGGTTATTTGGTCATTCAGCTTCTACTCATTCCAGTTTTCGCAGCGTTCATGTACCAGTATGGCGAGCGATACGCGTCGACTTTGTTGCGCTTCGGATTCCGGCTCGGAGGAAAGCAAGGTGAAGCCCTGATCATCCTGGCCGGTAACGCGATCCGCGGCGTTGCACTCGGAGTAGGCGTGACGGCGGTTATTCAATCAGCGCTGGGCGGCGTCGGCTTGATGCTCGCCGGTGTGCCGTTCGCAGGGCTTCTTACGCTCCTTCTATTGGTCCTGTGCGTCGCGCAGATTGGCATGCTCGTCGTCTTGATCCCCGCAGTTGTCTGGGTTTTCTGGAGCGGCGATCCGGCATGGGGGATGTTCTTGTTGATCTGGTCGGTACCGGCCAGCATGCTCGACACGTGGCTCCGCCCACTACTGGTCAGTCGCAGCGCCAATCTGCCGCTTCTGCTGATTTTTGTTGGTGTCATCGGCGGTTTCGTTGCCTTTGGCGTATTAGGAATTTTTGTCGGCCCGGTCGTGCTGGCGGTCGCGTATACGTTTCTGAAGACGTGGTTGGATGAATCTGCTACGAGGACATCAGATGCTCCGCCGCGCTGACACCTCGTCAACTCCGTCCGCAAAGTCCTGGCTCACATCTGGCGAAATAGATGCAGGTAGCCGCGGCTCACAGGCAGCACCTCGTCGCGGCCTTTCAGGTAGATATCGGCGGTCTCGTTCAGGCTGCGCTTGACATGACTGATCGCGCGCAGGTTCACGACCACCGAGCGGTGCACCTGGGCGAATTGCGCAGGATCGAGCTGCGCCACCAACTCCTTCAGCGGCGTACGGATCAGCGCCTCGCCCGGCTTGCCCTCGTCGCCGCGCCACGCGATCAGCGTGTATTTGATATCTGAGCGCAAGAAGTCGATTTCGTCGACCGCGATCAGGCGCAGTGACTGCCCGACCGTGGCACGGATCCATCGCAGCGGAACGGGAGCGGCGTCCTGCTGCAGCTTCGCGGCAAGCTGCTGCAGCAGCGCTTCGGTATTGAGTGCGGGCTGCGCGCTTTGCAGCCTCTGCTGCAGCCTGGCGACAGTGTCGGCCAGGCGGGCAGGCTCGACCGGTTTCACCAAATAGTCGAGCGCGCCTTGCGCGAAAGCCTGCACCGCGTATTGGTCAAAAGCGGTAACGAACACGACGTGCGCGCGGCGCCCAATTTGACGTGCCGCTTGCACCCCGGACAGACCGGGCATGTGAACATCGAGAAAGCAGACGTCAGGTTGCTGCGCTTCAAAGTGTTCAACCGCCTCGCGCCCATTGCGTGCGAGCGCCACCACTTCCAGCTCGGGCCACGCTTCGGCAAGCTGACGGGCGAGCTTGTCGCGCAACAACGGCTCGTCGTCAGCAATCAGCGCTGTCGGGCGGCGAGAACTCATGCCTTGCCGCGCCGCGCTGGAAACGACAGCTCAGCGCTTGCACCGCCAGACTCTTGTGCACTCAACCGCAACTGCGCATCGTCACCGAAAGCCAGCTGCAGGCGCTCGCGCAGCGTCGACAGTCCCGTGCCGAGTCCATCTCCAGCACGCTGCAGGCCAACCCCGGTGTCCGTGACCCGTACGTGACAGCGGTCCTGCCGTGCCTGCACAACGACCTCAATGCGGCCGCCTTGCTCGCTCGGATCAATGCCGTGGCGCACTGCATTTTCAACCAAAGTAAGCAGCGTCATCGGGGGACAGTGCAAATCGAGCGCCTGACCATCGGCGTCTACCGAGAACTGCAGGCGATCCGGCATACGCATCTGCATCAATTCGAGGTAGGCACGCGCGAGATGCACTTCCTGTCCCAGTGTGCTCGCCGGCTCATGCAGGCGCGGCACCGAAGCACGCAAGTAGGCAATCAGGCTTGCAAGCACCTTCGAAGCCTGCGGCGAGCCGGTCTCCACCAGCGCTTGCACGTTGGCAAGGGTATTAAAGAGGAAGTGCGGCTGCACCTGCGCCTGCAGCAGATGCATGCGCGAATCCAGCGCCTGGCGCGCCAGCTCGCTGCGTTCCAGCTCGAAGGCGAGCGCTTGGTTGCGCGCCAACGCATCGCGCTGCCGCAGCATCGCTCCGAGCGACATCCAGATAGCGACCAGTATTCCGAGGAAGGTCAGACTGAAGTAGCCGACGCGGCGCGGGGCATTCAACGCAAACTGAGGATCCCCGCCGATCGTCACCCAGTAAGCCAGCAGCGCACCGAGCGGCACGGCGACCACCACCGTCATCAACTGCCACACCCAACGCGCCAACCACGCGGGCAATCGCGACGGCCACCGTTCCGCAACTCCAAACGCAAGCATCGCAAGCAATCCGACCAGCACGCTGCGCGCCACGACCACGGCGGTTGGCGCAGATGATGAGATGCTTAGCACCAGGCCGAGCGGAATCGCGGTCGCGAGCGTGAACACGACGCGGCGCCAGCCAAGCACGGCCGGCCGATGCAGCAGCGCTGCATTAACAGTTGCAATTTCCATTCGCCGACAATAGCCCCGCAGTGACCAGTCCGGGTCGCATCGCTTTATCCGTGCGACGAACCACGCGCCTAGAGGTTTGAGCGGCGGTTGGGACGCCTACCGCTGCGCCTTCACAGTCCTGACCCACTCGCGCACCTTGGCGGCCAGCACGCTCATCGGAAGCTCGCCGTCGGTCAGCACCACACGGTGGAATTTCTTTACGTCGAATTTGGATCCGAGAGCCGTCTCGGCTTCACGTCTCAGCTTGCTGATCTCGAGCTGGCCGATTTTGTAGCCGAGCGCCTGGCCTGGGTTGACGATATAGCGCTCGACCTCCGAGATCACGTCACTTTCCGCCATCGACGAATTGGCGAGCATGTATTCGATAGCCCGCTGCCGGCTCCAAGCCTTATGGTGCAGGCCAGTGTCGACCACAAGCCGCATCGCGCGCAGTTGCTCGTCAGACAAGCGCCCATACCATTGGTACGGATCGGTAAACAGGCCGAGTTCTCTGCCGATGCTTTCGGCGTAAAGCGCCCATCCTTCCGAATAAGCAACGTAAAACGTGCCGAAGCGGCGAAACTTCGGCAGCGATTCCACCTCCTGCGCAATCGAAGTTTGAAAGTGGTGGCCAGGAGACGCTTCGTGCAGCGACAAAGTCTCCATGCCGAAGATCGGCTGCGCCTTCAAGTTGAAAGTATTGACGTAAAACACGCCCGGGCGCGCGCCGTCGGCGGAAGCAGGCAGGTACGAAGCGCCGGCCGCGCTTTCCGCGCGAAACGCTTCGACCTCGCGCACTTCGTAGTCAGCCTTGGGTGCGATGTCGAACAGCTTCGGCAAGGCGGCGTTGATCTTTTTCTGCAGAACGCGGTAGCCGGCAACGAGGTCGTCGGGGCTGGTGTAGTAGTAGCGCGGATCATTTTGCAAGTGTTTGAAAAACGCCTTTAAGTCGCCGTCGAACTTCACTTCACGGCGCACCGCGTTCATTTCACCGACGATGCGCTGCACTTCCCGCAGGCCCAGAGCGTGAATCCCGTCGGGTGCTAAGTCGGTTGTCGTGCTGCGCTGAACGTAATACGCATACCAGGCTTTGCCATTGGGCAGCGCAGACCACGCGGTGCTCTTGCGCGCTTTCGCGATGTATTCATCGCGCACGAAGCCGTGCATGCGGGCGTACGCCGGAATTACTCGGTCCTTGATCAGCGCGCGAAACGACGAGGTCAGGCGCTCGCGGTCGGCCGCGGACACGTCGACCGGGAAAGTCTTGATCGGCCCCCAAAACACGCTCTGTTCGGGATCGCTCACCGCTAAAGCGGCGAGTTGCGGCAGCACTTTCTCCATCGCCGGCTTCGGCTGCGTCACACCGCGCGCCATTCCGATACGCATATTGGCGATCATTCCGTCTAGGATCGGAGGCACGTCCGATAACCGTCGATGCCAGTCGTCGTAATCCTTGGTCGTGCTGAAAGGTTGGATCGAGCCGCCCGCGCCCATCTGCGCGAGAAAGCTCGGCAAGCTGTAGGACTGATTCAGCGGCTGCATCCATTCGGGAAAGCGTTCACCTTCGAGCAGCTCCTTCAGATCGCGCTTGAGGATGTCGTACGAAAGGCGGTCTTGCCCTGCCAAGGCGCTGCGGTCGAACCGCGCAAGTTCCTTCAGTTGTCGCTTGATAAAGCGCTGATTGTCGGCGCGCCATGCGGCGGTCGTAGTGTTGATGATGCGATCGTTGTAGCGCGGATCTCCAATCGATGTGGCCAGCAACGGCGTGCGCACTAACGTTTCTTCCCATGTCGCATCGAGCCAGGCGTTGAAACGCTCGCTTTCGCCGGGCTTGGCGGCTGCGCCAGCGGCGAGCACACTGAATAACAGGACAGACAGCGAGTGGTGGATACGCACGGCTGAAAGTTTCGCGGTCACAACGATTAGTTAACCATCAGAACCAGCTGCGCTTGTCGACCACGTTTCGCAGCGACTGCCCACTGACGAAGCGCCGGCAATTGTCGGCAATGATTTCGTAGCGCCGCTCGTCAAGATACGGACCATAGCCGGCGGTATGCGGAGTGATCAGTACGCCAGGGGTGCTCCACAGAGGATGCTCCGGCGGCAGAGGCTCTTGTTCAAAGACATCTAACGCGGCACCGGCAATTTCTCCTGCATGGAGCGCGGCAACCAGATCGTCGAGACGCGTGGTCATGCCCCGGCCGATGTTGATGAAAAACGCGCTGCGCTTCATGCGCTTGAACCGCGCGCGATTCATCAAGCCTTCGGTGGAAGGCGTGTGCGGAACCGTGAGTATCACGAAATCTGCGCGCGGCAGCAGTGAGTCGAGCGCCTCTTCCTTGTGCAGCTCCGCTAAACCCGGCGGCGGTTCGCTGCGGCGCGAATCGACTCCGAGCACTCGCATTCCAAAGGCGGCGGCAAGGCGCGCAGTTTCGGCACCGATGCCGCCCACGCCGACGACCAGCGCTGTTGCCTCTGGCAGGTGGATGACGCCGGTATCGAGTGGCGCCGGACACCATTCGTGCTGCAGCTGTTGCGGCAGATATCGATGCAGCCCGCGTGCAAAGGCGAGAATGAACGCCATGATGTGCGCGCCAATATGATCGTTGAAGATTTCTCGAAAATTGGTGACGACCGCGGGATGCGCGATCAACTCGGGGTAGTACCAGCCGGCAGGGGGAGCGGCCTGCGGAGCCTGGATCCAGCGCAGCTTTGAAGCTGCGCGTAGCAGTGCTGGCGGCAGTGTGCCGAACGCTGCATCAGCGTGCGCGATCACTTCCGCAGCCTTAGCTTCGGTCTCGGCCACGACGACTTCCAAGTTCGGTTGGTCGGTCGCCAGACGCTTCGCCCATTCTCGCGTGGTCGAAGTTTGCGGCGGCAGCATCAGAAAAATCGTCATGGCAATTCGGCTCAGCGCTGTTTGCTGGCCCACGCCTGGTACGCGGCCTTGTTCGCCTCGTTAGGGGGATACAAGCCAGGCAGCGCTTGCCCGGAATCGACCTGCTCCATGATCCAGCCCTCCAGGCGCTCCTGTTCCACGGATGCGGCGAGCACATCGTCCAGCAGCGCTGCGGGTATCAACACCGCGCCGTCGGCATCAGCCACCACCACGTCATTCGGAAAAACGGCGACGCCACCGCAGCCGATCGGCTGTTGCCACGCTACGAACGTAAGCCCGGCCACCGACGGCGGTGCTGCCGCACCGCCGCACCAGACAGGCAAGTCCGTTCCCAATACGCCGGCCAGGTCGCGCACCACACCGTCGGTGATCAACGCTGCGACGCCGCGCTTTTTCATGCGCGCGCACAGGCTGTCGCCAAAAATGCCGGCGTCGGTGACGCCTAGCGCATCGACCACCACCATGCAGCCCGCCGGCATCTGCTCGATCGCTGCGCGCGTCGAGATGGGCGAGCTCCATGACTCGGGCGTGGCGAGGTCTTCGCGCGCCGGCACAAAGCGCAACGTAAACGCGCGGCCGACAGTTCGGCCCTGCGCGGGACGCAACGCGCGCGACCCGCGCATCCACACATTGCGCAGGCCTTTCTTCAGCAATACGGTGGTAAGCGTTGCGGTGGTCACGCCGGACAGCGCGCGCACCACGTCGCCCGCGAGCGGCAACGGATCGGTACCCATGAATCTCTCCTGTCGGATGAATAATCAAGCGCAAATCGTAGGCCGTTTACCATCGACCAATGAACGATCAAACCTGGGCAGCGTGGGCGCAAGCTGTTGGGTCGATCCTCGCCATCATTGCAGTCTTCCTCGTTTCCTATCTGCAGCACCGGTCCAGCCTGAAAGTTCTGCAGGCGCAGAGTCGCAACGCGAAGGTCAACAAGCTCGACGTTTTGTTTGCGCTTGCCGAGCAGACACGGACTCTGATCGAAAAAGCGAACACCGGCATACAAGGCGACTTCGCCAGCTATTTTGAACGGGAGTTTGACTCGACTGATCTGCACGGACTGCACGAAGCGTTCGCAAGTGTGGTGCTGCACGACCTGCCCAGTGGCAACACGGTCTTCGCTATCCTGCGTCTGAAAGAGGTCACGCGCCAGATGCCGCTTCTGGTTCAACAGGCGGTCGACGACTGGAGCCGGCAAGGGGCGGTGAGTCCGCTGACCTGCAGCGATGCCGAAGATATTAAACAGGCGACTAATTGGGCGTACATCAAGCTGCGCGAGGAGTGCGCGGCCGCGGAACAACCGTCATGACCGGCCCACGATAAGCTCTTATTCTCGACGCCTACGGAATACCGTGCGGCGCGAAAGCAAACCATCACAAAGAACGACAGGAGGCAAAATGTGTAGAGCGGTTCAAAGCGTGCTACTTGGCGCCGGAGTTTTGGCGTCTGCTAGTTGCTCGATGATGCAGGCACCACCAGCGAGCACCGGCATGACCTTTTTCATTACCAGCGTTGGGACCGGTAAGGGCGCCGACCTTGGTGGTCTCGACGGAGCGGATCTTCATTGTCAGTCACTCGCCAAGGCCAATAATGCCGGCGGCCGCACTTGGCGCGCCTACTTGAGCACGCAAGGGACGGCTTTGAACGATCCGAAGGTTGTACATGCGCGCGATCGAATCGGCAGCGGTCCGTGGCACAACGCCAAAGGCGTGCTGATCGCCAGCAATGTCGATGAGCTGCACTCGGCCAAGAACAATATAACCAAGGAAACGGCGCTCGATGAAAAAGGCCAGCGTATTAACGACCGCACGATGAAACCGAGCAAGCACGACATTCTGACTGGTTCGCGTCCCGACGGCACGGCCTTTCCAGGACCTCCGTTCTTCGACATGACCTGCGGCAACTGGACCAAGGGCGGAACCGACGGTTCGGCGATGGTCGGTCATCACGATCGCGCGGGCCCGAT
The DNA here is from genome assembly GCA_035537135.1 of Burkholderiaceae bacterium. GTDB lineage: Bacteria > Pseudomonadota > Gammaproteobacteria > Burkholderiales > Burkholderiaceae_F > JACCZX01. The sequence goes on from DATLMT010000261.1 coordinate 9,890, forward strand.
AGATCACGCGTGGGCCACGTCATGGAACTCTTCGCACCCGACACGCGGCTGCACCCAGGAGGCAGTGATTCCCACAGGCGGCGATGGCCTGTTCTACTGCTTCGCGGCGAAGTAGCGGTCGCTC
>DATLMT010000262.1:0-2931 GCA_035537135.1 Burkholderiaceae bacterium
CCGCTCGACGCTCAAGGCGCCAGAGTCGCGATAGCCGCTTGGGGCTTGCAGGGTTTCGTTCATCAGTGGTTTCCTAAGTCAGTTGTCAGGGTGGGTTGACCCGCCAGAACGTTGGACACTTGCAATGGGAATTCTATCCCCGGCGCCCCGCTGTGCCGATCGGGCGGATGAGCGGTAAACGTCCGATGACCCGGACCACACGCACACCAGCTAGAACGGCATGCGCCCATGCATAGTGGTGAGGACTGCGGCGATGACTGCGACCACGGCAGCGGCAACTGTGACCCAGCGGCTGACCCGGGCTGCAGCGGCGCTGCGCTCCGCGGCACGCGCGTACTTCTCCGCTGCATCGATGGCTTGCTGGCGCCGGTTCTCGCGCTCGAGTCTCTGCGCGATCTTTAGTTCTTCGCGCTCGACGTATCGGATCGCGGTGCGGATCGACTGCGGATTCGTTCCGAAAGTCCCGCGCGCCAGCGCCTCGTTCACCGCAGACAGGCCGCCGTGCGCCCTAGCCCAAGCTTCGACGTCTGACGTTGTCTCGAACGAACCCATGAGTCGATGCCCCGCAGATGCCAAGTGTTCGATGGGTGCCATATGGTCCCGGCAGTTGGCCGCATAAGCAAGCGCAGCGCCCGCCGGCGCAAGCGCTCACCCTCAACTGACCAGCGCAAGCTTGACAACGATACGAGTGCCGCCCTGGGCTGCCGAACCTACTTCTAGAGTCCCGGCGTGCCGCTCGACAATGCGCGAGACGATCGCTAAGCCCAGACCCGCGCCGCCTTGGCCGCGACTGGCATCACCACGTTCGAACGGCTGCAGCATCCGCTTGGGATCGGCGATACCGGGACCGTTGTCTTCGACAGTCAAGGTTGCGTGACCTGCGCTTCGTTCCAGCGCCAATGACACGGGTGGAGCCCCGTGGCGCGTCGCGTTGTCAACCAGGTTGATGATCAGCCGCTGCAGCATTGTCGCGTTGCCACGCACCAGCGCCTCCGGCGTAATGCGAACACGGTCTGCGGGCAGATCGGCCAGTCGCGTTGCACTCGCTGCAATGCTGCTCAGGTTAACGATGTCGTCGACACGCTCGGCGTCGGTCCGAACGTACGACAGAAAGCTTTCAATGATTGCGTCTGCATGCTCGACGTTGCGCACGATCAGTTCGCGCAAAGGTGCTTCAGCGTCTAGCAGATCTGCTGCCACGCGGATGCGCGTCAATGGCGATCGCAGGTCGTGCGATACGCCCATCAGCATCACGCGCCGCTGTTCGTCAAAGGCCGCGCGTTGTCGCGCCATCGTGGTAAGCGCGCTGCCCAGCCGTTCGATCTCGCGGGTGCCGCGCACAGCCTCGGTCGGAACTTCGCCTCGCCCGATCGCGTCGACTTGCTGAGACAGGCGCGCCATCGGACGTACCACCCAGCGGCTCGTGAACCAGGCAGCGATCAACAGGAACAGGATCAGCAGGCCGAGCATCCGCCACACGCGCGCGCGAAACAGCGACGGTTGCACGCCGCCGGTCAAACCGACCCAGCGGGCTTCGCCCTGCGCCGGTTGCACCTGAAGCCAGGTAACCGGCGGCTCGGGCGTGTCGTCCAGACGCGTATTGATGACGCTGACCCCGGACTGCGCAAGCGCGTCTACGAGCGCAACCGTGCGTCGGTCGGAGGTGATCGAATACGCCTGCGGGGGCGGTGGCCCCGTTAACACGCTGACGCGCATGTTCAGCTCGAGTTCGCGGCGTGGTATGCGAGGCGATGACTCGGCCGGTTTTGCCTGCTGCTGCTCGGTTTTAATGACTGCCGCCCACACGGGCGCAAGCGTCATGGCAGTGACGCGTTCTTGATAGTCGCTGAATGTCGCACCGATCATCACGGCAGCGGAAATCGTCAATGCGATCAGTGCAAAGAAAATCCGGCCGAACATCGGCAGTGGGAGCAGTGTCGTGCGGAGCTTCATTTGCGCCATCGGCAGCTCAGTTGGATTTGATTGCGGGCGGGGGCAACCTCACTCATCTCGGCCGTCTCGATTCGACAGCGCGGGCGGTGCCCAAACGTACCCTTCGCCACGCGCAGTGCCGATCCACTGTGCCCGATCGTCGGCCTGCCGGAGCTTTCGACGTAGCCGCGCGATCTGAACGTCCACGGCGCGATCGAGCGGGCGGTAATTGCCGACCTGGGCCGCTCGTGTCAGAGACTCGCGCGAAAGTGCTGTCCCCGGATGCCTGACCAGCTCCAGCAACAGCCGAAACTCGATATTGGTTAATGGCACTTCTCCCGACTCCGAAGTAAGCGTGCGTGCACCGGTATCCAGGACAAGCTTGCCGAATTTCAGCAGCGTCGCGGTCGGGTTCGTATGTGCAGACGCTTTTCTTGGCTGGCTGCGTCGCAACACCGTTCGCACGCGTGCGATGCGCTCACGCGGATCACACGGCTTCGGCACATAGTCGTCGGCGCCGAGCTCAAGCCCTATCACGCGGTCGACCGGATCGCCTTTAGCAGTCAGCATGATCACCGGCAGCTCCGGCAGGCGTTCGCGCAAGCGGCGAAAAACTTCCTTGCCGTGCATGTCGGGAAGCATCAGGTCGAGAAGGACCAGCGATGGCGGGGAATCAAGGCTATCGAGCCCCGCGGTCCCCGTCGTTGCGCTGCGCATCACAATGCCCTCGCGTAGAAAGAGCTGAGTCAGCAGACGAACGAGCTCCACATCGTCGTCGACCAACAGCACTGACAATTCCGTTGCGCCCGGTCCGACAGCCACGGTTCACTCGATGAAGTTCTGATGTGGACACGTTACATCGTTGACACGGCGGCCGGGAGTCATCGTGTCAACAACGACATATAAGACATCAATCGACACGCACGGAAGGGTGCGATCGGGTCACGATGCATCGAAATGCGAACGCGCATCGCCGGTTTATGGCGGCGCACCGCCGAT
>DATLMT010000263.1:0-7238 GCA_035537135.1 Burkholderiaceae bacterium
GAAAAGTAGACGCGGCAAGTGAATCCGCAAAAAGTCAAAGCGCCATTTTACAGATGAATTTTCTACCCCGTTGGGATGGGCTAGAATCGTGGTTTTGCCACATTTTTGGAGACCCATTATGTCCATGTCCGACCGCGACGGAAAAATCTGGAAAGACGGCGCATTGATCGACTGGCGCGACGCCACCATCCATGTGCTGACGCATTCGCTGCACTATGGAATGGGCGTGTTCGAAGGCGTGCGCGCCTATAAAACCACCGAGGGCACCGCGATTTTTCGTCTGAAGGAACATACTCAGCGGCTGTTCAATTCGGCCAAGATTTTTCAATTGAATATTCCATACGACATGGAAACGCTGATGGACGCGCAACGCGAAGTGGTGCGCGCCAACAAGCTGGAGTCGTGCTACCTGCGTCCGCTGGTATGGATCGGCTCGGAAAAGCTCGGCATCTCCGCCAAGGGCAATACCATCCATGTCGCGATCGCGGCCTGGCCGTGGGGCGCCTATCTGGGCGAGGAAGGCCTCGAGAAAGGCATTCGAGTCAAGACGTCGTCGTTTCAGCGGCACCATATCAACGTATCGATGGTTCGCAGCAAGACCGCGGGCCACTACGTGAATTCGATCCTGGCCAACATGGAAGCGGTCAATGATGGCTACGATGAAGCGCTGCTGCTCGACACGCAGGGATTCGTTGCCGAAGGCGCCGGTGAGAATCTTTTCATCGTCAAAGACGGCCAAATTTTCGAGCCCGAAATGGTGTCCGGGCTTACCGGCATCACCCGCGCTACCGTGCTCGAGCTTGCGCGCGATCTTGGCTTTCCGGTCACGGCGAGGCCGATGACGCGCGACGACGTCTACCTAGCCGACGAAGCGTTCTTCACCGGGACAGCCGCCGAAATCACTCCGATTCGCGAACTCGACGGCCGAGTTCTGGGCAGTGGAAAGCGTGGGCCTATCACCGAAAAAATTCAGAGCCTGTTTTTCGATGCGGTCAACGGACGCGCACCGAAGTACAAGCAGTGGCTTACCCCAGTTAACGAAGGCAGTGCAAATGAGCGCGACGCAAGAAGATCCGATCGTCCAATTACAGTCCAGTGATCTGCCGGCGTTCTGTCCAAGTCCGGCGATGCCGGTATGGAACCATCACCCGCGCGTGTTTCTGGACGTGACTGTAACTGGACGCGCAATGTGCCCGTATTGCGGGACCGTGTATGTGCTGAAGGCGGGTGAGAGCATAAAGGGGCATTAAGCGATGCGAGTCGCAAAGCCTATCTTGCTATCGTCACCGGAAGAGTGTGAGCAGGCGTTTTACGACGCGCTCGACGCGGGCGACAGTGAAGCTGTCGTCGACCTGTGGCTCGAGGACGATGACGTCGTGTGCATTCACCCGGGCGGGCCGCGCCTGACCGGCTTCGATTCGGTGAAATCATCATGGATTTCGATACTTGCCAACGGCCCGCTGCATGCGCGCTGCACACTTGCGAAGTCGCTCGAGACACCGACAGTCGCGCTGCATAACGTTGTCGAGGAAGTCGTTGTCGGTTCCGGCGCGAAACAGGAAATCGTGCGTGTTCTGGCGACCAATGTGTACGTGAAAACGCCCGCGGGCTGGAAAATGGTGCTGCATCACGCCTCGTCGGCGCCCGGAGGAGAGTTGGGCACTGCCAGTGAAGCGCGGGAATCACACGGAGTGCTTCACTGATTCGCGCAGAGCACGAATCTGAGAGCGCAATCGGGTTGAGTGCCGATCGTCGCTAGTTCGTATTGCGCGCCGCCCTGGTTGCCCGGCGGCCATCTGCAAACGATTGTCCCGGCCCGGTTTATGCGGCTGCCCATCGTGCAGTACCGGCGCGAGCGTTGGGATACGCACGACGGCGACTTCGTCGACGTTGACTTTGCGCTGCCCGAGCCGGCGTCGAGCAATGCGCCAATGCTCGTCATGTTTCACGGCCTCGAAGGCGATTCGCAGAGTCACTATGCGCGCTCGACGATGCGCTGGTTCGCCGATCGCGGCTGGCGCGGCTTGGTTGTCCATTTCCGTGGCTGTTCGGGCGAGCCCAACCGGTTGCCCCGGGCGTATCACTCCGGAGATTCAGACGAAGGCGATTGGATTTTGCGTGCCGTGTGCAAGCGCTGGCCAAACGCGCGGCTGTACGCCGTAGGAATTTCACTCGGCGGCAACATGCTCGCTAAATGGGCCGGGGAGCGAGAGCGCGATGCGGGGTTCGTTGCCGCGGCGGCTTCGATCGGCTCGCCACTTGACTTGGCGGCGGGTGGTGCAGCGCTTGGCCGTGGCGTCAACATGATCTACACGCGAATGTTTCTGGCCACGCTGAAAACGAAGGCACTGGCGAAGCTGCAAAAGTTTCCAGATATTGCGCGCGACGGCGACTACACGCAAAGGCTGCGGGCAAGTCGCAACCTGTATCAATTCGATAACGAATACACCGCTCCGCTGCACGGCTTTCGCAACACCGAAGATTATTGGGACAGGGCATCCGGCAAGCCGTGGCTGCCGGCGGTTCGCATTCCCTACCTGGTGCTCAATGCGCGCAACGATCCATTCGTTCCTGCGCCAAGCCTGCCGCAGCCGGGTGACGTGTCCGCCGCGGTAGAACTGGAGCAACCGGCCGAGGGCGGCCACATCGGCTTCGCCCGCGGTCCGTGGCCCGGCCGCATTGATTTCATCGCGGAGCGATTGCACCGATTTTTTACACAACGTGAATCCTCACTGGCGTAGCCGGACGGGCACGTAAACCGCTACGCTAATAACTCTGCAAAGGAGGTCGCATGGATGACATAGTGAAAGCCGCGATAGCCAAGTGGCCGAATGTACCTGCGGTGTTCGGGTGGCTGTCGCTGAACGGGCGCGGAGACTGGCGCATCAAGGATGACCCGATTGACAACGAAGCCATCAACGAGTTTATCGGTCGCAATTACATGAACGACGGCTGCGGCAACTGGTTTTTTCAAAACGGCCCGCAGCGTGTCTACGTCTCTCTGGAAATCGCGCCGTGGATTTACCGCCTTGACGAATTCAAACGACTCGCAACGCACACCGGCGCGCATCCGCGCGAGCTACGGCAAGCGTTCGCTGACGAAACCGGCCGGCTTTATTTCGAGACTGAACTGGGACCGGGAGTTCTCGACGACCGCGACATGCTCGCATTCTCGGAGCGGATCGTTGACGAAGACGGCGAGGTGCTCGACGACGCTGCAATGGCCGAGTGGAATGCCGGCCAGATCAGCGCCGAGCTAAAAACCGAAGGCCTGCACGTCAATCATGACAATCACGTGCCGATCGAGCGCATCAAGTCCGCGCGCATTCCTGAAGTGCTGGGCTTTATGCGCAAGCCGCAATCGTCAAAACGAAGTTGATCTACAAGTTGAAGTTCAGTCGAACGTCGGCGACTCGACGCCCAGGATTTTGTGAAGCTTCGGGCTGGTTGTTGTGTATTGCAGATGTACCTTGCGTTCTGGAAACACGTAGCGCGTGGCGCCGAATGCCGCCAGGGCAGATTCGTGAAACCCTGACAGGATCAGTTTCTTCTTGCCCGGATAGCTGTTGATATCGCCGACAGCGAAGATGCCGGGAACATTGGTTTCGAATTTTTCGGTATCGACACGCACCTGGCGACGCTCGATATCCAGCCCCCACTCGGCAATCGGACCAAGCCGGGGCGAGAGGCCAAAAAACACCAGCAGGTGATCGAGCGGCACGCGCCGTGTGAGCCCATCCAATGACGTAACCCTCACTTCGGTCATTCGATCGCCGTCTGTTTCAAAGCCGCTTACCTGACCGACTAGGAACTGCATCTTCAGCGAATCGCACAAGGCCTTCATCTTCGCCACCGATGCAGGTGCGGCTCGAAAGCCATCGCGCCGATGAACCAAAACCAAGCTTTCGGCCTTGCCGACCAAATCGAGCGCCCAGTCGAGTGCCGAGTCGCCTCCGCCAGCGATAACAAGACTTTTGCCGGTGAACTGCGACGGATTTTTGACTCGGTAGTGCAGCTGTGTTCCGGCGAAGCGATCGATTCCTTCGACTTTCATCGTGCGCGGCTGAAACGACCCGACGCCACCCGCGACAATCACCACCTTCGTCAGAAAAATCGTGTCTTTGCTGGTCCCCACCAAAAAGCGTCCGTCTTCCTGCTTCTGAACGCTGGACACTTCCTGGCCCAAATGGAACGTTGCGCCGAACGGTTTGATCTGATTGAGCAGCGCTTCGGTCAATTCCTTGCCGGTGCACACCGGTATTGCGGGTATGTCATAGATCGGTTTGTCGGGATATAGCTCGGTGCATTGACCGCCGGCTTCAGGCAGCGAATCGATCACGTGTGCCTTGATCTCGAGCAGGCCCAGCTCGAACACTTGAAACAGCCCAACCGGGCCGGCGCCTACAATAACGGCGTCGGTCTCGATGGGATGCGCGGCCGATTCGGACGCGGTGAGCAGTGATTCAATTTCGGATTTCATTGCTGGGGTGGGAACTGCGACGATTGCTTAACCCCAAGATTGTACGGATGCACCGCTAGCGCCGCGAACGCTCCTCCGGCTCGCGGCGCGAAGCCTCTCGAATGCTCTCGCGATCGCGCTTGACCTCGGCCTGCAGATCCCGCAAGCGCGCGTCGATCTCAGACATCGTATAAAAGTCGCCATCGTTGGCGCGGCGCGCGATCTCCAGCTGGTTGACCGCAGCTTGCGGCGCACCGAGCAAGGCATACATCTCGCCGATCGATTGATGCTGCAGCGAGCGGCGATTTAACGCGGCGTATGAGCGGCCAAGCAGCGCGTGGTACGCGGGCTGCGTCCGGGAAATTGCCGCTTGCGAGCGCAGAAACTGGATTGCGGCTTCGTGCTGATTGGTCTGATTCAAAACGTCCAGATAGTGGCTGGCTGCGAGCGAAGATAACGGATAGCGCGTCGCGTTATCGCGTGCCAGCGTAACCGCCGCCGCGCGCTCTTCATCCGTGCGAGCAGCCACCAGACGCGATTCGGCAACCACTTTGTCGAGCACCGGCGAGGGTGCGGGAGACAGCCGGCGCGCCGCTTGCGCGGCCTGCACCGCAAGCTCGGGCTGATTCAGTTTCAACGCCGCCACTGCGATGCCGTAGCGCGCTGCGATTTCCGACGACGTGGTTTGGTTCTTAAGTTGTCCGTTAAAGTAATCGAGCGCGTCACGCCATCCCTGCGTCGTCGATTCCTGCAGCACGCGCAGTCGAGCGCGGATCAACTGGAAATCCAAACTGTCGGGCCGCTGCTTGACGCGCAAATTGCGCGTCCGATTCTGCATATCCGAAATGCGCTCGACGGTCATCGGGTGCGTACGTAGATACGCCGGCGCTGCGCTTTCGTAAATGCGAGTGCCGGTTTGCAGCCGGCCGAAGAACGATTCCATGCCTCGACTGTCGAATCCGCCGTCGGTAAGCGTCTGAAACCCGACCCGGTCGGCTTCGCGCTCTGCTTCACGCGAGAAATTCAACTGCTGCTGAATCAACGCCGCCTGCGTACCGACGATCGCCGCTTGCGCGACGTCTCCGCTCGACGATCCACCAGCGCGCGACGCGAGCAGCGCCAGCAGCAGCGCGCCAAGCGCGAGCGCAGCCGATTCGCGCTGCTTAGCCAGCATGCGGGCGATGTGCCGCTGAGTGACGTGACCGATCTCGTGCGCCAATACGCCGGCGAGCTCGGACTCACTCTGTGCCGCGAGCACGAGACCCGTGTGCACTCCAATGAATCCACCGGGCAATGCGAAGGCGTTCAGCATCGGATCGCGGATTGCGAAGAACACGAAATCAAGCGAGCGCGACGGGCTGACCGACACCAGTTGATAGCCCAGATGGTTTAAATACTCGGACGTTTCGGTGTCGGACAGATAATCGGGATCGCGCCTGACTTCGAGCATGATTTGCTCGCCAAGTTTGCGCTCCATCGCCGGCGGGAAGTCCTCGCCGCCGGCGTCACCCAGCGAAGGCAGGTCGATCGACTGCGCGAGTGCCGGCGGCGCGTTCAACACGAAGCTAAAGAGGGCGACGACGAAGAGTCTGAACGGGCGCACGTTCGGGGGTGCCTTAAGAGGTCCGTTTGTATGATAGCCAGATATGGGCTTTGTTCCAGTGCCGGTTGCGCGCTTAAAGGTCGATGAATTCGCTATCTCATTTTGACGCCGCTGGGCAGGCTCAGATGGTCGATGTCGGGGACAAAGCGGTCACGCATCGCGTGGCGATCGCCGCCGGACGTATTTCGATGCAGGCGGCGACGCTGCAGTTGATCAACTCGGGTCAAGCCAAGAAAGGTGACGTGCTCGGCGTCGCGCGGATCGCGGCAATTCAGGGCGCTAAGCGCACGCCGGAGCTGATTCCGCTGGCGCATCCGCTGGCGATCACGAAGATTTCGGTCGAGTTCGATGTTCAGCCCACATCAAACTCGATTGAATGCCGGGCGCAAGTCGAGACGCATGGCCAGACCGGCGTTGAGATGGAAGCGCTGACGGCGGTGCAGATCGGCCTGTTGACGATCTATGACATGTGCAAGGCGGTCGATCGCGGCATGGTGATCGGCAATATTAGATTGCTCGAAAAGCACGGCGGCAAATCCGGCAGCTACGTCTCCGAACATCGCGGCTGACCGCAGTGCGGTTTTATTTAGCTGAAGAGGTCCACGCCAACCTGTCTCTGCCGAAGCTCGCCGATGCGATTTCGGCGGCGCTCAGTACCGGCACGGTAGCGCCGCTGCGGCACGCGCACGCGCTGTCGGCAACTGATTCCTTGTTGTTGATGCCGGCGTGGCGGGCCGGCGATGCTGGTGCGATCGGCGTCAAGCTCGTCACGGTGCTGCCCGGCAACCGCGAGCGCGGCGCCTCGACCGTTAACGCTTTGTACGTGTTGTTCGATCGCAAAGGCGAACCGCGGGCGGTAATTGACGGCGAGGCATTGACGTTGCGTCGCACCGCCGCTGCGTCGCTGCTGGCAGCGCGCTATCTGGCTCGCACCGACGCGCGCAACGTATTGATCGTCGGCACCGGGCGGCTCGCACCTTTCATGGCGCATGCCCACTGCATCGACCGCGACGTCAAGCGGCTCTTGATCTGGGGCCGCAACGCAGAGAACGCGCAGTCGCTTGCATCAGCATTGAAAGAGGAAGGGCTGCCTGCCGAAGCTGTTTCGGATCTCGAACGTGCGGTGCGCGATTCACATATCGTCAGCTGCGCGACCACCGCACTGTCGCCCATCGT
>DATLMT010000264.1:0-3541 GCA_035537135.1 Burkholderiaceae bacterium
AACTGGGTTTACAAGGAGGCGACCAAGCAGGTGCAGAACGAGGTGAACATTGGCACGAGCCTGGCGCAATCCATGCAGAACACCGGGGTGTTTCCAAACATGGCGATTCAGATGACCTCGATCGGCGAGGAATCGGGCTCGCTCGATTCGATGCTGTCGAAGGTGGCCGATTACTACGAGCGCGAGGTCGACGAAACCGTCGATGCGCTGGCGAGCTTGCTCGAGCCGATGATCATGGTAATCCTGGGCGTTGTCGTCGGTGGCATCGTGATCGCGATTTATCTGCCGATCTTTAAGCTCGGCCAAGTAGTTTGAACTCAGGGGCGCCGGCGTCTTACGACGCTGGCAACTGATACTTGTTAGAAGGGCCTCTTCTCGTTGTCATCGTCGCTGTTTTCAGCCTGGCGATCGGCTCATTCCTCAACGTTCTGATTCATCGTCTGCCGAAGATGATGGAGGCTGACTGGCGCGCGCAGTGCGCCGAACTCGCGAGTGGCGCTGCCGAGGTATCCGGTCGATATAACCTGTTGGTACCGTCGTCGCATTGTCCGCAGTGCAAAGCGCCGCTGCGTGTTGCGGACAACATTCCGATTGCCTCCTGGCTTGTTCTGCGCGGCAAGTGCGCGCACTGTGGTGCCCGCATATCGGCGCGGTATCCGATTGTCGAGGCATTGACCGCACTGCTATCGGCAATCATCGCCTGGAAGTTTGGTTTGACATGGCAAACGGCGTTGGTGCTCGTATTCGCCTGGACACTGATCGCTTTGACGTTCATCGACGCCGACACCACTCTGTTGCCAGATGACCTGACGTTGCCGCTGCTTTGGCTCGGCCTGCTCGCCAACGTATTCGGATTGTTCGTTCCGCTTAAGGACGCTGTAATCGGCGCCGCGGCGGGGTATCTGATCCTGTGGTCGATCTACTGGCTGTTCAAACTCGCCACGGGCAAGGAAGGCATGGGCTACGGCGACTTCAAGCTGCTTGCCGCCCTTGGTGCATGGATGGGTTGGAAAGCGTTGTTGCCGATCGTGCTGGTGTCGTCATTCGTCGGTGCGATTGTCGGCATCGCGCTGATCGTTTTGGCACGGCGCGGGCGCGAAATTCCGATCCCGTTTGGTCCCTACCTTGCGGCGGCCGGCATGATCGTGATACTCGTCGGCGATCGCTTGCCGCCGTGGCTTAAGCCGCTCTGATGTCTGCCGCTTTCGGCGTCGGCCTGACGGGTGGCGTTGGTAGCGGCAAGTCCACAATCGCGGCGATGCTGTCGAAGCGCGGCGCCGGGGTCGTCGACGCCGACGCGATCGCACACGAGTTGACCCGCCCAGGCGGGTCGGCGATCGATGCGCTGCGCGAATCTTTCGGCCCAGATGCCATCAGCGCCGACGGTTCGCTCGATCGCGCTCGTATGCGGACTCGCGTTTTCGCGGACCCCTCCGCCCGCAAACAGCTTGAATCGCTGTTGCATCCGTTGATCCGGCTAGTGATGCACGAACGTGTCGTCAAGCTGATGGCCGACGGATCGCTGTACGCCGTATTCGTCGTGCCGTTATTGATCGAGGGCGGCAATTGGCAAGGCTACGTTGATCGAATACTGCTGATCGATTGCAGCGAGGCCGCTCAGCTGGCACGCGTGTGCACCCGAGCTGGCATCGATGAGTCCACGGCGCGAAAGATAATCGCCTCGCAAGCAAGTCGTCAGCAGCGACTGTTCGTGGCGGACGACGTATTGCTGAATGAGGCTCCGCTGAATCAGATCGAGCTTCGTGTCGAACGGCTGCACCAAGCGTATCTGCGATCCGTAAAGAACAGCTCGGACGAAACGCTGTGATATCTTCGATCATGCTCCCAAACCAACAGTGAGATGTCTACCGACGGTAAGGTTTTGTACGAGTATCCTTTCAGCGAGCGCGTCCGGACCTTGCTGCGTCTTGAGGACCTGTTCGACAAGTTGATGTACTTTTGCGCGCAGGAGCACGCCTACTGCCACCACACCGCGCTGATAACGCTGTTCGAGATCCTGGAAGTTACGTCGCGCGCCGACTTGCGGTCCGACCTGCTGCAGGAGCTTGAGCGTCACAAGCAATCGCTACAGGCGCTTCGCAACAATCCACAGGTATCGGAAAGCGCTTTGTCTGGTGTGCTCACGGAAATTGAGCGTGCGCAACAGAACCTGAATGGCACGACGGGCAAAGCGGGGCAGCACGTACGCGACAACGAATGGTTGATGAGCATCCGCAGCCGCGCGATCATTCCAGGGGGCACATGCGAGTTTGATCTACCGTCGTATCACGCATGGTTGACCCGCGACGTCGATGCGCGTGCGCGCGATTTGCAAAGCTGGGTTGGCCCGATGCTGCAATTTCACTCGGCACTCGCGATCGTATTGAAGCTGCTGCGCGAGACTGCGCATCGTAGTAAGCAAGTCGCCGCAGTGGGTGCGTTTCAGCAAATGCTGCAGGGCCGAACGTATGCTCTGTTGCAGGTGCGAGTGGACGGCACGCTAAATGCGATTCCGGAGATCAGTGCCAATAAGTACATGCTCTGGATCCGTTTTACGACGCAAGATCGCGAGCCGAAGCCGCGCTCGATGGATCAGGACGTGCCCTTCGAACTTGCGCTGTGCGCGTTCTAGTGGCTGATGCCAAACGTCAACTGTCCAACCTGCGGCCGCGACGTCAAGTGGCACGAACGTGAGAGTTTTCGGCCGTTTTGCTCCGACCGCTGCAAGATGATCGATCTCGGCGCGTGGGCCTCGAATAGTTACTCGATCGCTGGCAAAGATGAGGATGACGTCGGCGAAGGCGATGCCGAGAAGGAGAACAACGCGTCGGCAGCATCCGGCCGGCGCTCGCACTGATCGTCAATCCATACCGATGAAAGCGAGGTGATGCCGTGCGCGCCGTGGCGCAGCGCGGTCGCAAGATCGCTTGCCTGCATTCCTCCCAACGCATACACGGGCACACTGCTTTTCGCAGCCATGCGCGCAAACGCGTCCCATCCCAGCGGCCGTTGATGCGGATGCGTCGCGGTCGCTAGCACCGGTCCCGCAATCACGAAATCCAATCGCAGATCGGCCGCCCGCTCGACTTCCGCGCGCGAGTGCACCGATGCGCCTACCCATTCAAGGTCGGGACGAGTCTCAAACGCAGCAAGGTCTGCTGCGGTGAGGTGCACGCCATCGGCCCTCTCCCATAGTGAACGCGGATGGCGGCTGTTGACCAGCAGGGTCGCACCGACGGCACGAACGCGTGCCAACGCGTCGTTAAAAAGCTTATTCGCATCGGCTTCGTCGAGCGTCGGTTCGCGAAATTGAAGCAGCCTTAGCCCACGTGCAAGCGCCGCATCCAGCTGCCGCAAGAAGAGCTCGCGACCAAGCTGCGCCGCCGCGCTGATCCCGTAAAGCGAGGGCAGCGCGAGCCATCGCAAAATCGGCACGGTTGCTGGCAACAAAGGGCCCTCGGGCAAATCACTGGCGGAAAAGAACCCAAAGCTCTGATGCTCGCGCGCACGAAGCTCGCCGCTCCACTCGAACACACGGAAG
>DATLMT010000265.1:0-5685 GCA_035537135.1 Burkholderiaceae bacterium
CACGCCGAGCCGTGGGCCAATCCCGGTGCACCGCGCAAGTTGCTGCACTGGCTGGGCCGCGAGGATGCGCCGCTGCTGTTTCGCCTGCGCTTTGATGCAGAGCAGTGGGCCTGGGGCGTTGCTTTTCTCCGCGAATGCACGACCGCACGCGCCGCGCAGAGCACGCGCACGCTTGTTGCGCTTGGGCTTTATAGCCGCGCGATTTTGAAACAGTTGCGTGCCAACATCGCCCTCGACTATGCGCATAGCGAACGCGGCATCCTCCACTTCTATACAGAGGACGCCGATTTTGAGCTCGCTCGTACGTCAGCGGCGCTGATGCGCTCACTCGGGTGTGATCGCCGCTCGATCTCGCGGGCTGAAGCGGTTGCACGCGAGCCCGCGCTGGCGTCGATGCGTAGCCGGATTGTCGGAGCCGATTACTGTGCCGAAGACGAGTCGGGTGATGCGCACACATACACGGTGCAACTGGCGCAGCGCTGCGCGCAGCAGGGTGTCGAATTTCTGTTGAGCACAACTGTACGGCAGGTACTCGTCGAAAAACTGCGCTGCACCGGGGCCGAGATCACGCGTGCCGACGGTTCAATTGCGTGCCTGAACGCCGACGCGGTCGTCGCATGTCTCGGCGTTCAAACTCGCTCGCTGCTGGCCCCGCTTGGAATTCGCTTACAAATTGTTCCCGCGAAGGGGTACTCGGCGACGTTCGACATCACCGACCCGCACCGGGCACCGAGCGTGAGTCTGACGGACGACGAATACAAGATCGTGTTTTCTCGCTTCGATCAGCGGCTGCGTGTGGCCGGCACGGTCGAACTTGGCGGCGACGGGCTCGAGTTGAACCAGGCTCGATGCGATGCGCTGACACGGCGTACCGAAGCATTGTTTCCCGGTGCCTGCGACTTTTCGCAGCCGCGGTATTGGGCCGGACTGCGGCCGCTGACACCGTCGAACGTGCCGTATCTGGGTGCGACGCGGGTCCGATCTCTTTACTTGAACACCGGCCACGGAACGCTTGGCTGGACGATGGCAGCGGGCAGCGGACAGCTGATGGCGGATCTGATCAGTGGTCGACCGACCGCGATCAAGTTGCCTTCAGTGGTTGCGTAAGGCGTGGCGAAAAAAAAAGGGCGCTTTATGCGCCCTTTTTTTTCTACGGCTACAACTACATCGACAAAACCCATTTGACGAGGGCTTGCGCTTCTTGCTCGTTAACCTGCGGATTTGCAGGCATCGGAATTTGGCCCCATACACCGACGCCCCCTTCGCGAACTTTTTTCACGAGGCTCGCCTGCGCATTCTTGTCGGCCTTGTACTTCGCTGCGATGTCCTTGTAGGCCGGGCCGACTAATTTCTTGTCGGTGGCATGGCACGCCAGGCAATTCTTCTGTTTGGCCAACTCGGCGCTGGCAATGGCAGGTCCCCCGATGGTCAGCATGCCGCACGCAACGGTCCAGGCGGCCACTGCGAATTTTTTGTTCATTGATTGAGGCTCCGTACGTTGATATCGCTGGCAAGTTTAACGGTAATGCCGCCGACCGGTTGACCTCAAATACGTGTCGTAAGTGGCCGTATCGAAGGCTATATTTACGATCGGTTACATCAGCATTGGGTGGGCGCGATGTGGTTTATTTGGGTCGGCGTGGCGATGATCGTGTTGAAGGTTCTCGACATCAGTGTGTTCTCAGAACTTTCGTGGTGGTGGATCTCGCTGCCGTTTGTCGTGGGCTTTCTGTGGTTCGAGCTCGTAGAAAAACGGCTAGGGATGGACAAGAAGAAAGCGTTCGACGAAATCGACAAAGCTAAGAAAGAGCGCATCAAGAAGAGGCTGGAGAGCGACAAGCTGCCGCGGTTGCGGCGCTGAAGAAAAGCGGTCGCGCGTTGGTGCTCGGCGTCGAGACTATGCCGGGGCCCGTACAGCTTCAATCAACCAAATAAATTTTCGTCGGTGATAGCGCCCTTGCTGGCGGTTGACGCCATCTTTGCAAACTTCGCCAACACGCCTGTCGCGTAACGCGGCGCGGGTCGCTTCCACGCCGTGCGACGGCGCTTCAGTTCGTCGTCGTCGACGTTCAGTTGTAGCAAGAGCTTGTGCGCATCGATCGTGATCGAATCGCCTTCGTTAATGAGCGCCAGATTGCCGCCGACGTACGCTTCGGGGGAGACGTGACCGACCACCATGCCCCACGTGCCGCCCGAAAATCTGCCGTCGGTGATAAGTCCCACGCTTTCGCCCAAGCCTTTACCGATCAGCGCCGATGTTGGCGCCAGCATTTCACGCATTCCCGGCCCACCCTTTGGACCTTCGTAGCGGATCACCATCACGTCCCCGGGCTTGATGCGGTCGGTAAGGATTGAATCGAGCGCTGCTTCTTCCGAATCGAATACACGGGCGGGACCGGTGATGGCCGGGTTCTTGAGTCCGGTGATTTTCGCGACGCTGCCTTCCGGCGCCAAGTTGCCTTTCAACACCGCTAGATGTCCGTGCGCATACATCGGAGTTGAAAACGGGCGGATGACGTCCTGATCGGCGCGCGGTTCAGCCGGAACGTCGGTCAGCATCTCGGCCATCGTCTTGCCGGTGATCGTGATGCAGTCACCGTGCAGTAAACCGTTTACCAGCAGAATCTTCAACACTTGCGGGATGCCGCCGGCTTTGTGCAGATCCGTCGCGACGTAGCGGCCGGAAGGCTTCAGATCGCAGAGCACCGGAACTTTTCGGCGCACACGCTCGAAGTCGTCCAGCGTCCATTCGACGCCCGCCGAGTGCGCAATGGCGAGGAAATGCAACACAGCGTTCGTCGAGCCGCCGACCGCCATGATCAGCGCCACCGCATTTTCGATCGACTGGCGCGTAATGATCTGCCGGGGCAACAGTTGATTCTTCACGGCATCGACCAGCACGCGCGCACTCTCGGCCGTGCTCTTCGCTTTTTCAGCATCGGGATTGGCCATTGTCGATGAGTACAACAGGCTGATACCGAGCGCTTCGAATGCGGAGCTCATCGTGTTGGCGGTGTACATGCCGCCGCACGATCCAGACCCAGGCACGCAGCGGCGCTCGATTTCCTTGAAGTCTTTTTCACTCAGCCGACCCGCCTTGAATTCACCGACAGCTTCGAACGACGAGACGATCGTGAGGTCCTTGCCGTTGTAGTGGCCCGGCTTCACGGTGCCGCCGTAAACATAGATCGCCGGCACGTTGCAGCGTGCAATCGCCATCACGCCCGCCGGCATATTCTTGTCGCAGCCACCAATCACGATGACGCCGTCCATCCACTGCCCAAGTACGCAGGTCTCGATTGAATCGGCGATGACTTCGCGCGACACCAGCGAATACTTCATACCTTCGGTGCCCATGCTGATCGCGTCAGACACCGTCGGCGTGCCGAACACCTGCGCGTTCGCTTCGCACCTTTCGATCTCGGCGATCGCTGCATCCGCGAGCTTCTGCAGGCCGGCGTTGCATGGCGTAATCGTCGAATGGCCGTTGGCCACGCCGATCATCGGTTTGTCGAAGTCTTCGTCTTTGTAACCCATCGCGTAATACATCGCGCGATTGGCGGAGCGGGCGACGCCCTGGGTAACGTGCCTCGAGCGTTCGTTGTTCGGCATGTGTGCGATCGGTTAGGAATCGGGTGAGGGGGATCGGCAATAATAGGACAAGCATCCGATGTGAGTCCGCGTGCCTTACGTCCACAACCTAGATCCGATTGCGGTTTCGATCGGCCCGCTGGCGATCCGCTGGTACGGGTTGATGTATCTCATCGGTTTCCTGCTGTTTCTGGTGCTCGGCAAACTGCGCGCGCGTGATGCGTGGCGCGACATGAAGCCGCACGATGTGGACGACCTGTTGTTCTATGGAATGATTGGCACCATTGTCGGCGGCCGCCTCGGCCACGTGCTGTTTTATGGACCCTTGTCGTATTACCTGGCCAACCCGCTCGAGATCTTTGCGGTGTGGAAGGGCGGCATGGCGTCGCACGGCGGAATCATCGGCGTCATTGTTGCGATGGCGCTGTTTGCGAGAGCGCGCAAAAAATCTTTCCTGCGTGTCGCCGACTTTGTTGTGCCGCTGGTGCCGCTCGGACTCGGCGCGGGCCGCATCGGCAACTTCATCAACGGCGAGCTCTGGGGCCGCGCCGCAGATCCATCGCTGCCGTGGGCTGTCGTGTTTCCGCAAGCCGGTGACGCGCTGGCGCGGCATCCCTCTCAGATCTACCAGTTTTTGCTTGAAGGCATAACGCTGTTTGCAATTTTGTGGATCTATTCGCGCAAGCCGCGCGCACCGGGGACCGTTGGCGCGTTGTTCCTGATCTTCTATGGGCTGTTGCGCATCATTGGCGAAGTGTTTCGCGAGCCTGAAGCGCTATACGGGTACATGCCACTCGGGCTGTCCGCGGGTCAGTGGCTATCGGTGCCGATGATCGTGATCGGCCTCGTGTGCTTCGTCATGCTTCGGCGTCGGCCCGCCTGACGTGCCGAAGAACGCGCGGAGATCGCCGACCGAGCGCGAGCTCGATGAGTTCCTCCGCACCTGCCACCGGCTGCTATCGGCACGCGGCGAAGCCAACAGCGCGGCACACGCCGCAAATGCGCTGCGGCAGTATCAGCACCTGTCTGAGTCTGCACAGCTGAGATTCTTCGAGCATCTGGATGAAGATTTCGGGCTGGACCCTGCGAGCGTGTTAGAAGCGGCACAGCAGTACGCGGCGAAGCCTGCCGCGAACACACTGATGCATCTGACCTCTGTTGCGGAGCCTCGGCGGCAGGAGCTGCTGCGCCGATTGCATCGTGCCCCCGGCGGCACCGCACTGATCGTGCAGATGCGCCGGCAATTGCTACGAGTGTTGCCCTCACATCCGCAGCTAGCCGCGGTTGAAGCAGATTTTTACCATCTGCTGTCGTCCTGGTTCAATCCGGGATTTCTGGAGATGCAGCAGGTCGATTGGAACTCGCCTGCTCAGCTGCTCGAAAAAATAATTCAGCACGAAGCGGTGCATGCAATAGACGGGTGGGACGATTTGCGGCGTCGCTTGCAGCCCGATCGCCGCTGCTTTGCGTTCTTTCACCCGCAGCTCCCGGGCGAGCCGCTGATCTTCGTTGAGATTGCACTCGTGCCTGAAATGCCCTCGGCAATAGCGCCGTTGATCGTCAAAGCGGCGCAGCCGATCGAGCCGAGACAATACAAAGTTGCCACGTTTTATTCGATCAGCAATTGCCAGCCGGGCTTGCGTGGCGTGTCGCTTGGAAATTTTCTGATTAAGCGCGTCGCTGAACGCTTGCGCGGCGAGTTTCCGTCGATACGCACGTTTTGCACCCTGTCGCCCATTCCGGGTTTTATGCGATGGCTGGGCGAGGTGGATATCGGTTCGGCGGAGCAGAACCCGGTTCAGGCAAAACTGCAAGCCGCGCTGAACCAACTTCAACCCGATACGGGCACCGATCCCGAACACATCTCTCGTCAGGAGCGCGGAGCGTTACTTGCGCTTGCGTCGATCTATTTGCGGCTCGTATCGCCTACCCCTGCCGGCGATCCGGTGGCGAAATTTCATCTCGGCAATGGTGCGCGGCTGCAGCGCATCAACTGGGCGGGCGACCTGTCTAAGAACGGTGTTCGCCAGTCGTTCGGGTTGATGGTCAACTATCTGTACGATCTCGCTAAGGTCGAGGAGTATCACGAGCGAT
>DATLMT010000266.1:0-3117 GCA_035537135.1 Burkholderiaceae bacterium
GGGTCCGCAATCGCGCGCGCAATCGCATCGTTGTTGGCGCCAGGCGAAAACGGCACGATGATCTTCATCAGCTTCGGCATCGCGTCCTGCGCCGCTGCCGGAAGTGCGAAAACAGCGAGCATCAGGCTCGCCAATAGTGCAAGACACCTCAACATGACACGCTCCTCGAAATTGTGTTGTACCCAAAAGTAAACTACAGCATGCGCTCACTCAAAATTATCTGCCCGAACGGACATCTGGGCTTCGCGCCAATTCGGGTCGAGAGTTTCGAGCTCGGTGTAGCCGCACGCCCCGACGTGATTGCGGCCGATTCGGGGAGCGACGACGTCGGGCCGGTGCCGCTCGGCAGCGATACATCGACCAGTCCACTGGCCTGGCAGACGCATGATCTAGAGCACATGTTGCTCGCGTCGCGAAAGCTCGGCGTGCCGATGATCATCGGCTCATCCGGAGATACCGGCTCCAACAGTCGCGTCGATCTATACGTACAGATCATTCAGCAGCTGGCGGCCAAGCATGCGCTGCGACAGTTCAACGTCGGATATTTCTATTCCGAGGTGAGCAAAGAACATGTGCGTCAGCGCATTTGCGCCGGCGACGCGGTCGAAGGGCTCGATGGCCGGAGTGCGCTGACGGAGGACGAGCTTGACGCGACCGAGCGCATCGTCGGCATGGCGGCGGCCCACCCCTATGTCGCACTCTTGCAGCGTGGGGCAGACGTCATTATCGGCGGGCGCAGCTCGGATAGCGCGGTGTTCGCCGGGCCCGCTTTGCACCACGGGTTTCCGGAGAATCACGCCTACTACCTGGGCAAGGTGCTCGAGTGCGCATCGTTCTGCGCTGAGCCGTACGGCGGCAAAGAGACCGTGCTCGGCGAAATCACCGCCGACGATGTCCGAGTTACTGCGATGCATCCTGAGCAGCGATGCACGGTCGCGTCCGTCGCCGGACACGCGATGTACGAGCGTTCAAATCCCTACTTCGAGCACGTGGCGGGCGGCACTCTCGATATGTCTGAATGTCATTACGAGCAAATCGGGGAAAGAACGACGCGCATTACCGGCGCCGTGTTTCGAACCGCCGCGCAGTTTCGCGTCAAGCTGGAAGGTGCGGGCAAGATCGGCGAGCGCTACATTGGGCTGGTCGGAATTCGCGATCCGTACACCATTGCGCACGTTGACCAAGTGATTGAGTGGGCGCGTGAGAAGGTGCGTGAACGCTTTGGTGACGGCAAGAACGGCGACTACGAGCTGCATTACCTCGTCTACGGCCGCGACGGCGTCATGGGCGAGCTCGAGCCGCTCAAACATCGGCCGGCGCACGAGTTGTGCATCATGGTCCAAGGCATTGCGCCGACAAAGGCGATGGCTGAAGAGGTCTGCATGACCGGTACCCGACAGATGTTCTATGCACGGCTGCCCGAGGTCAAGGGGTCTGCTGGCTCTGTGGCCTTCGCGCTGGATGAGGTGCTGCACGCAAGTCCCGCGTATCGATGGACGATCAATCACACCCTGCGATGCGATGATCCGCTCGAGCTGTTTCCGACTCACTTGACGAGAGCCGGCGTGTGAAAGCACAGAAGCTTTCCGAGCTCGCCAAGACGATCCGCAGCAAGAATGCCGGCGTCGACAAGATCACATTCGACATTATTTTCAGCGACCGCGCGGTTTACGAGCGCGTCAAACGCGCTGCGGTGATCACGCGGGCCACAATCGCACGGCTGTACGCGATCCCTCCCGAGCGCATTTCAGACTTCGTGGAATTCGATCCGGGCAGCGCGATCAAATTCACGATCTATCGCCCAAGACCGAGTGGCAGTCCCGGTGATCCCGATATTTTCGGATCCCAGCAATACGCTCCGCTGCTCGACTTGGAAGTGCCCGGCGAGAACTAGGCGACCAGTGCTTGCGCCGGTCGAAAGCGCCCTTAGCTCTTCGACGATCGGCGCATCAGGCCCGTCAAAGAGCCAACGGCGCGCGCCGGCTGCAGCAGCAGGCTGTATCCGAATATGTAGACAATGAAGCCGCCGACGTTGCGCCGAACCTTGAGTCCGTGCGCGTGGAACATCGAGCGCATCACGAAGAAGATCGCCGCGTTCAGCAGCAGCGCCGCGGGTAGCAGTGTCAGGGCGATGGGCCCCATCAACAGGTGAGTGCTGTACGCGACCGACAGGATGACGCCCGGCAAAAAACCGAGCGTGAACGCCAGGTCAGTCCACGGAAACAGCAGCTGCCAGACGACGAACAGCATCGACTTCTTTCGCTTCACCAGATCGGACGGCAGCGCACGCAGAGCGCGTAGCGTAGTTCTGGCGTGCCGCACGCGCTGTTGCAGAAACGACTTCACGTCTGCGGGCACGATAACGAAGCAGCAGGCGTCCTCTGCGAAACCGATGCGCCACCCTCGCTGCAGCATGTCCCACGTCAGCAGTACGTCTTCGGCGACGTCGGAGCGCCAGCCACCAATCTCTTTCAGCGCCGCACGGTCATAAATCGTGAATGCCGCTTCGGCGACGACCGTTCCCTGATACTGCGACTGCATCCGCTTCATTGAGGCCAGGCCGTGGAAATAATCCCACTCCTGCGCGCGCGTCAGCCAATTTTCGCGCGAGTTGCGCACCAGCACGCAGCCGGAGATCGCGCGCACGTCGGGCTCAGCGGCGACATAGCGCTCGACCATGCTCCAGAGTGCGTCGCCGAACAGAATCGCATCCGCGTCAAGGGTGACGATCAGGTCATGCTGCGCCGATTCGAGCGCGCGGTTCAGTGCCGCCGCTTTGCCGCGGCCCTTGGTCTGGCGCAACACCTTGATCCAGCGGTAACCCATGCCGCGCACGATGAACGCGGTGCGATCGGTCGACGCGTCATCAATCAGAATGACTTCGAATGGTCCAGGATATTCCTGGCGGCGGATGCTTTCAATGGTCTCGCCAATCGACTGCGCGGAGTCGCGGACATACATCAGCACTGATAGCGCCGGATACTTGGCCAGCGCGCGGCGTGGCGGTCGCCGGTCCGTCAACAAGCTGGCGACGACGAATACATTCACCGTGCTTGGCACCAGCGCAAGGCTGCCGGTGAAAAGGATCGCCGCAATCAGCCCGACAGCATCGGCAAG
>DATLMT010000267.1:0-9778 GCA_035537135.1 Burkholderiaceae bacterium
GATGTTTGTTGCGCGCAAGGGCTCGTGGAACCGTACGCAGAAATCAGGCTACGACGTCGTTACGGTGCGCACCGATGCAGATGGCAAGAACGCGAAAGTGGAGCCGTTCATGACGGGCTTTCTGGATGCGAGTAACGATGCATTCAGCGGCCGGCCAACGTACATGCTGCAACTGCCTGACGGATCGCTGCTCGTATCCGACGAACAACTCGGTGCCATTTATCGCATCACCTATGCGCGGTGAGCGCGTAAAGCGCTCGCTGGCCCGGTTTGCGATTGCGTCGTCCCTGCTGCTTTTACACAGCGCCGGGGCGGCGCAGCAGCCCTTACCAGCCACTGTCGCCACGTGCAACGCTTGCCACGGGCCCGGAGGCAACTCACAAATTCCACTGACCCCGTCGTTGGCAGGCCAGCCCAAGCTCTTTGTCGAGAATCAGCTGGTGCTGATTCGCGAAGGGCTGCGCGACGTTCCGCAGATGAAAGAAATCGTGGCTGGCATGAGTGATGAAACCATCGTCGCGCTTGCTCAGCACTACGCTGCCCAGGCGCCCGCGTCTAAACCGGGAGCGCTGAATGCTGAAAAAACGCGGCTTGGCGCCGCGACGGCGAGCAAGATGTTGTGCGGCACCTGTCACTTGTCTGACTACAAGGGGCAGAACCAGGTCCCGCGCCTTGCAGGCCAGGACGAGACGTATCTCGTCCATTCGATGAAACAGTTTCGAGACCACCCAGGACCAGGCCGCGACACCATCATGGCAGCAGTGCTGTATGGGCTAACCGACGCAGACTTGGCAAACATGGCGCATTACCTTTCGACCTTCAAGCCCTAGCCATTCAGTGGATAGGCACATGTTCTTCCAGTGAAACCGCCTGCGGCGGTTGAGCACCACCCGGCATCCCTTGTGCGGCCGGGTGACAACAAACACCTGGATCTCGCGTTGGCGGCTGCGCGGCTGGGTGCATGGGAGTGGGATGCGCGGAGCGACCTGATGACATTCTCGGTGCGCGCAGCCGAGATTTTTGGTGTCGCATCGGCGTCGCCGATAACGCGGGCGGAGATGCTGGAACTGATGCACCCGGAAGATCGCGAGCTCGCGAAAGTCGCGGCTGCTTCTGCTCTGCGCGAACGCCGTATGTACTCGATGGAACACCGCTTCATAAGTGACGGCCGAGAGCGGTGGGTGATCGCGAGCGGCCACGGCCATTACGACGACGGGGGAAATGTACTGGGCATGTTCGGCGTGGTGCAGGACATCGCGAGCGACCGGCTGCTCTTGCGTGTAGACGACGCCGTCCGCCCTCTGGTCAAGCCTGAGGACATCACGTTTACGGCCGCACGCATGCTAGGCGAGTACCTGAATGTCAATCGATGTGCCTACGCCTTTGTCGAAGATGATCAGGACACGTTTGGACTGACGGGCAACTACACACACGGCGTAGAAAGCATCGTTGGGCGATATCGGTTTCGGCAGTTCGGCGCAGAGTGTCTACGGCTGATGCGTGCCGGCGAGCCATATGTCGTTGCAGACAGCGGCACCGACCCACGTCTCGACGAAGACGATCGACGCTCATACGTACTGACAGCCATCCGGGCAGTCATCTGCGTCCCGATACTCAAGTCGGGGCGATTCGTCGCAGCAATGGCCGTCCACACCAAAGAACCGAGAACCTGGTCGGTATCAGAGGTGGAGCTCGTGCAACAGGTGGCAAGCCGATGCTGGGAATCAATCGAGCGTGCCCGTGTGGAGCATGAGCGACAGGCGCTCCTCGAGGCGGCACGATCAGCCAATCGCGCCAAAGACGAGTTCCTTGCAATGCTCGGCCATGAACTGCGAAACCCGCTTGCTCCGATCGCGACCGCCCTTCAATTGATGAAGCTGCGGGGGGACAAATCGTTCGAGCGCGAACGTACAGTCATCGAACGGCAGGTCGATCACTTGACGCGACTGGTTGACGATCTTCTCGATGTGTCGCGGTTCGCGCGGGGGAAAGTGCAGTTGAAGTGCGAGCTGGTAGAGATTGCTGAGATTGTCACGAGCGCAGTCGAGACAGCGAGTCCACTGTTTGAACACAGCGCGCACCGGCTGGTGCTTGACGTCCCGCGACATGGTCTCCTAGTCGATGGAGATCCGGCGCGGCTCACCCAGGTGATTACCAATCTTCTCACCAACGCGTGCAAATACACGTCGCCTGGAGGGCGCATAGGAGTATCAGCGACGGTTGACGGCGACGACATTGTGATAAGCGTGCGAGATAACGGCATAGGAATAACGGCAGACGTGTTACCTCACATCTTTGGCTTGTTCGTCCAAGGCAGGCAGGCTAGCGACCGCGCACTTGGAGGCTTGGGTCTCGGCCTCACCATTGTGAAGAACCTCGTTGAGCAGCACGCCGGCAGCGTCTCGGCGCACAGCGACGGCAATGACGAGGGCAGCGAGTTCGTTGTCCGTTTGCCAATAGCAAAACGATCGGCCGCGGCGGCAGCTGCGCCGTCGCCACAGCCCATAGTGGCGAGCGGCGCGGCGGCGAACGGTGTTCGCATTCTTGTCGTGGACGACAATGAAGACGCAGCGGAGATGCTCGACGCGGCGCTAAGACTACACGGGTGCGAGGTCCTGGTCGCGCACGATGGCCCGCAAGCGCTGAATGTCGCCACAGGAAACGCGTTCGGGGCGGCTCTGCTCGATATCGGACTGCCGGTGATGGATGGTTACGAGCTCGCAGTCCGACTACGAGGGATGGAAAGCTTGAAGGAAGCGCGGCTTGTTGCCATCACAGGCTATGGTCAGGAATCTGATCGGGACCGAGCGCTTGCCGCAGGGTTCCACCAACATCTAATCAAGCCGGTCGATATCGCGACACTCGACGCACTGGTGGCGAGTCTGGCATGAGCCACCTTGTACAAATCTTCCTCCCCTTGCAAGATAACCAGGGGCAAAGCTTCCCGGCGTCACATTTCAATCGCGTGCGCGACGAACTCACACGGCAGTTCAATGGAATGACGGCATACGCGCGCGCGCCCGCTGAAGGCCGCTGGCAGTCCGGCGATGAGCGAACTGTGCGTGACGATATGGTTGTTTATGAGGTGATCACGCAAGAGCTTGATCGTGTGTGGTGGAACCACTATCGAGTGACACTCGAGAAGCTGTTTGCACAGGAACAAATGCTGATACGGGCGCAGATAGTCGAGTTGCTGTGAACTCGCGCCATCGTCGAAGTCACCGAGTTTCAGCGTCTAACGCGCCCGGTAACGTTTCCAGCCAGGCGGGCACCGTTTTCTGCCAGCCGCCAGAAGTTTTTGGCGGTTCGTAATAGGAACTTGCGGGCCCCTGCGTAGGACGGTTCAGCAGGCGCGCTTCAAATGATTTTCGCGCGATGTACTGCTTGAGAATCGCGGGGACTAAGGCTGCTCGATCGACTCCTTTGACGGTCGCAATCTCATCCAGTGCACGCAGCACATCGGGGTCAACAGGATCGAGCAACTCAACAGCGACGACCTCCTTGCTGAGCCTGAGTTCCTCCGCGCGTTGCGCACGGCGACGTTCTTCGTTGCGCAGTGTCCGGTCCAGAAAAAAAATGACGAACAAGGCGCCGGCGGTAAGGGCAATCAAAGTGATCTGGTCCTGCCGAGGATCCGGGAAGGCTGATCTTGAACTGCCCAAGCTGTACCCCATCCCGACGCAGCACAGGATGGCAAACAAGTAGCCGGCCCAGAGCGGCAACTTGTCAAACAGCGGAAACAACTGCTGCCACTGAAATTGCTTGCGTGGCAAATCTGCGTAGCTCATGGCTCTGTTCCTGGCGGCATCACTCCCATAGTGCAGCACGCTACATGTGCGCGCGCTTAGTACAAGCGCTGATGTTCGGTATTGCGCGCGCCCGCAGGCTTCGAATAGGGCGACGCGACTACTGTCGCGAAGCTCTCGAATGGGTGCGTAGCCTGCGCATCAAGATCGGCGTGAACCAGACGAAAACAGTGAGGATGGCTAGCGACGCTGCGATCGGCCGCGCGACGAACTCCAGCAGGTTTCCCTCCGCCTTAATCACAGAGGTGATGAAGTTCTCCTCGAGCATGCCCCCCAGGACGACACCCAAGATGGCAGGCGCAATCGGGAATCCATTTTCTTCCAGCACGTAGGCGATCACGCCGGCAGCGAGCATTACACCGATGTCGAACACCGAATTATTGATCGCAAACGTTCCGACGATGCAAAACAGCAGAATCAACGGCATCAGGATGCGGCGCGGCACTTTCAAAATTTGCTTGGCGGCTTTGATGCACAGAATGCCGAGCGGCACCATGATGATGTTGGCGATGATGAAGAGCAGGAACACCGCGTAAATGTTTTGCGGGTTAGTCGTGAACAGCGTGGGTCCGGGATTCATGTTCTTCATGTAAAGCACGCCTATCACGATTGCGGTGATCGAATCGCCTGGAATACCAAACACCAAAGCGGGAATCCACGCGCCCGCCAATGCACTGTTGTTGGCCGAGCCTGACTCGACGATGCCCTCGACGTGACCGGTGCCGAACTTCTCCGGTTCTTTCGAAAATTTCTTGCTGACGGCGTACGACATCCATGCTGCGATGTCCGCGCCGGCGCCCGGCAGTGCACCCACGAGGGTTCCCAGTGAGCTGCCGCGCAGAATCTGGCGCCAGTACTTTTTCGCCAGCGCCCACTGGCCTGTAAAAACGTTACCAACCTTCTCGACGACCAGTTCCGCAGGCGGGCTGGTATCGACCGCATACCGAATGATTTCCGACACAGCAAACATGCCGATCATCATCGGGATCATGCCGATGCCACCCATCATTTCGCTGTTGCCGAAAGTGAAGCGCGGGTGTGCCGCCGGGTTCCCAAGCCCCACACACGCCACCAGCAAGCCCAGGAAAAGCGTGATCAATCCCTTTAGCGGACGGTCGGACGTGATGAACACGGCGCACGTCAACCCCAGCAGAACAAGCCAGAAATACTCGAACGAGCTGAAACGCAGCGCGATGTCGGCTAGCGCGGGTGCCGCGAGAATCAGCACCACGGTGCCGAACAGGCCACCAATGGCCGAGAACACGAGGCCTGCGCCCAGGGCGAGTTCCGCCTGACCCTTCTTCGTCATCGCGAACGCTTCGTCGGTATAAGCAGCCGACGCCGGCGTGCCGGGGATTCGCAGCAGGCAGCCTGGAATGTCGCCGGAGAAAATTGCCATCGCCGTGGCGGTCACGATCGCCGCGATGGCAGGGATCGGCGGCATGAAGAACGTCACCGGCACCAGAAGCGCGGTAGCCATGGTGGCGGTCAAGCCGGGCACGGCGCCAACGAATAGCCCGAAAAGCGACGCCAGCACCATCACCAGAATCGTGTACGGCTCGAATACCATCGAGAACGCCTGAGCGAGCGTCTCCCACATGGCTACCAGGCGTAGTGGGTGAAGACACCCCACGGCAGGGGCACGCGCAGCAACTTATAAAATGCGAAGTGGATGATGAACGTCGCGATGGCCGCGATGACGATCGACTTTCCGAGCGGTACCCTGAACAGGCGAAAGCAGGTGATCAGAATCAGAAGCGAAGTGAGAAAGAAGCCGAGCCAATTTACCGCCACGATGTAGAAAACGACGGAGCCGATAACGCCCAGCGCACCGGCAACGTGCCGCGGCGAACGCACCCACGGTTCTAATCGCAGCCAGGGCACCCTTGCGCGTTCGCGCCAACCGCGCACGACCAGAATCAGACCGCCGATTGTCAGCCCGAGCGCAATCAGGCCAGGGAAAAGTCCAGGCCCGACGCGTTGCGCGGGAATTGTCGGATAAGACGCAACAACCGCGATGACTGCTGCGCCCAGAGCGAGCAGCAGCAGTCCGAAGACGGCGTCGCTGAGCTTCACGCAACCGCGAAGCGTTACTTCGCGATGCCCACCGCTTTCATCGTCGCACCCAGCTCCGTGTCGGACTTCGCCATAAACTTCGCGAAGTCATCGGGCCCGGCATAGATCACGCCAAAGCCGCGGCCGCTCATGAACTCGGTGTACTCCTTGCTCGCGACGATCTTCTTGAGTGCCGCAGCAAGCTTGTCGCGAACATCGGCAGGAATGCCTTTTGGCGCGACCACACCGCGCCATGCCGCCGTCGTCCAGTCGCTGCCGATCGCGGACTTCAGCGTCGGCACCGCCGGGTACAGCGCTGAAGGCTTGTCATTCATGATGACGAGACTCTTGACCTTGCCGGCGTCGATCAACGCGCGAGCTTCGGGCAGAGATACGGGAGCGATGTCGACACCACCGGCCACCATGTCCTGCAGCCCCGGCGCGGCGCCGTTGCTCGGCACCCAGGGGACCGCCGCCGGATCAATCTTCTGATCGCGCAGCAACCCGGCCAACGCAAGGTGCCAGATACCACCTTGTCCGGTGCCGGATGCTTTCAGCTTGCCTGGGTTGGCCTTGATTGCCGCGAGCAAGTCATTGACGGTCTTATAAGGCGCATCCGCGCGCACCTGTATGCCTGCCGGGTCCGCGTTGACGAGCGCGAGCGGCGTATACGACGCACCGCTCAACTCGGTCAGCCCTTGCCAGTGCAACATGCTGATCTCGACGGTGGCCAGCCCGATTGTGTAGCCGTCGGGAGCGGCAGACGCAATCGCAGCGTGGCCGACCACGCCGTTGCCACCCGTACGATTAACGACGTTGACCGGCTGCCCCAAATCTTTTTCAAGCAACGTTGCGATGATGCGTGCAGTGGCATCGGTACCGCCGCCAGCACCCCACGGAACGATCATAGTGATTGGACGCGTCGGATACGCCTGCGCCGCGACAGGCGGCGCGATCGTGAAGGCAGTCAGGCCGGCGGCTGCGACTGCGATCGCCATGAGCAAGGATCGGCGGGAAATAAACATGTTGCCTCCTGAACGGTTATGTTGTTTTGTATTTGGTAGAGCGCAATTTAGATCATTCGGTGCTGCCAGGGTATCCCGCGAGCTCAAAGCGGTCCTGACACATGATGTCAAGCAACGAGAATGTAGTGGACGATCCGCACAACCTAGGCAGGTTCCTGCGTGCGCAGGCTAACAGCTACGAAACTGTGATCTCCGAACTAGGTCGGGGTCGTAAGCGGTCGCACTGGATGTGGTACATCTTTCCACAGTACGTCGGATTGGGTATCAGCCCCGCCTCGCAGTGCTATGCGATCAAGAGCATGACGGAGGTTGACGCTTACGTGAGCCATCCCGTGCTGGGTCCGCGCCTGATAGAGTGCTTCGACGCGGTCATGCGCATTGAACGACGCTGGGCGCGCGAGATCTTTGGCGCGCCAGACGATCTCAAACTAAAGTCGAGCGCTACGCTTTTCGCGCACGCATCGGCCCCGGACTCGATATTTCAGCGTGTGCTCGAAAAATACTTCGAGGGTGAGCGTGACGGCCGGACTCTTAGTTTGATAGGGGCGAACTGACAAGCACTGGAAAAGCACGCGGCACCATTTACGCAATGAGAATCTTCCGCGCAACCTGCCCGTTGCTTTCCCAATAAGTCTTCTTCTTGGCAATCCGGGGATCGTCCATCGCCGGCTGCACATTGCCTTGCGTATCAACTGCACGTGAGGTGATCATATGTTCGCCCGGCTTCGCATTCGGCCAATCGATTGACCAGAAACTCCACGCAAATTTGGCTTGGTCGCTGCGGTCGATCGTCGCTTGCCGCCAGGGTCCGCCGTCGACCTGGACTTCGACCTTCGCAATCGGCGCGCCCCATGCCGCACCGACGATTCGGTATTGACCGTCCTTGCGCGTGACCTTGGCTGGCGCCGACTTCAGCAAGGTGCGGCCGACTGAGGTTTCAACCGACTCGGTTTCGCCGTTGCGCTGTTCTTCGCGGATCGTGACGTAGTCGCGCGCCATGAAGCGGCCCATAAAGCGTGTGTCGCGGACTTCGATGCGCGTCAGCCACTTGACATTGGCAATGCCGTACCAACCAGGAGCAATGAGCCGCACCGGCGCGCCATGCGGCTGCGGAAGCGCTGCACCGTTCATTTGGTAGCACAGCAGGTTGTTCGGGCTCATCGCATCGGCGAGCGACATGCTGCGCGCAAAGTGCTGTGGAATTTTCATCTCGCGGATCGTTTCTGTACCCGAGTCAGCACCCCAAAAGACCACCTCGCTTCCTCGCTCCATCACGCCTGCCTGCCTTAGCAGGGGCGCGAGTGGGGTGCCCGCCCACTTTGCGGTGCCGATCCCGCTGGTAAACCACGGAAATCCATGATTGCCGCCGCACTCGATCGTGTACACGACTTCCTGCTTGGGACGCGCCTTGATCGCAGGAAGCGTCAAGGACATCGGCTTCTTCACCAATCCGGAGATCTCGAGGTTCCACTTCTTGTCGTCAAGCACCGGCTTGTCGTAGTGCGACACGCGAAAGAATTTGTCGTTGGGCGTAAGAAAAGAAGAAGCTAGGTTTTCCCACGGCTGAAGGTTCTCGACCACGCCGCCGCTGGGGTTAGCTCCCGGCTGGTCCAACCATGGCAGGACTTCCTCGCCGGCACGGGTCGGCAGCGCTCGCACCAACCACGGCGCGTGTAGCAATGCCAGTCCCGCACTACCTTGAATCAACAGCTCGCGGCGAGAATTGTCTAGCGTGCTCATCGAATGTCCTCTCGATTGCTGGATCGGTATGTTATAGCCCTGATCACGGAACGCGTCGCGCTAAAGCTAATTCACGGGATAAAACGATACCGGCGGCACACCAACTGATCGATAAGCGTGTACGTCTGAGAATTTTTACATGCGGCGTTGCACGCCGGCTTGCACAGCTGTTGAAGGCCGATTTGGCCCAGCGCAGCTTGGCGCGCGTAAGACACGGCTGGTTGTGCCTGGGCCGCAGCGCGCCTGCTCGGCAGTCCGAACTCCTGCCGTTCGACTGCCGTCTGACAGGTCAGTTGAACGGTTCAACCGCCAAGAATGCGCCGAGCGCGGTCAAATTGCAGCGCGCCCGCAGCTGATTCAGGCAACGGATTGCATGGTCTTGCGTGACCGAGCCGTTGGAATGCAACGACGACCACTGCGGGCGCTCGGCTTGGGCCGATGCGATGTAGCGCTGCGCTTTACCGTTGGTGGGAACCTGAAGCGCGGACACAGTCACCATTTCGATGGTTGGCAACGAAGCAAACAATTCGCCAAGCAGCCGTACGACGAGTCCCACTGCGTGCTGGTTGTGCAGCTTGGTGTGTGAGATCTCTGACATGCGGCGGATCTCAACCCGGTTACCGCTGGCCATCGCCGCTTCACGGTCGGGTATCGCGTCCAGGCCCGGCACGACGAATTCGAGCCGAGCTTCGGACGAACCTCTGAACTCGTAGCTGATGATGGTCGGCAGCGGCCATAGGACGTCGTGCAGGCACTTCATCAGATACTCGCGCATGCCTTCAAGATCACCGCCCTCGGCTTTCTCTTTCAATTGATGTATCGAGCGCTGCGCGGCATCCCACGCCAAGCGCCTTGCCAGCCACGCTGCCCGCGCGTCGAGGTAATCGTGCATATCCTGCGGGTCCGCCGCGGCTTTGACGCGCGCATCCGGCGATATTGAGGCCTTCGGCGGCCTAGGCTGTGGCTCCGTAAACGCGCGTGCTGCTACGGGCAGCAACACATGATCCGGAGAAGGCGTCCAGCGGTGTGGAAAGGCGAGGGACGCAACATGTTCGTTCAAGTGCGCGCACACCGTCAGCGCAGCGTCGCGTTCCATGTCGGCTGCGCCGTCGACAACGTTGGAGACTGGATCGATCGCCTGGCTCGAGCGTC
>DATLMT010000268.1:0-5052 GCA_035537135.1 Burkholderiaceae bacterium
ATCCACCTTTATCCAGTACGCGATCGATGACTTTCCGTTGCGGCTGGTTGCGCTCGATACGGTGATCCCAGGCCAGGGCGGGGGTACGTTGTGTGACGAGCGGCTGACATGGCTTGACCGCGCCCTCGCAGAGTCTGGCAAGCCGACGGTGGTCGCTCTACATCACCCGCCGTTTGTGACTGGCATTGGGCATATGGACCTTGTCGCACTCGATTCATCAATCAAGCTGGAGCAAATTATCGCGCGTCACCCGCACGTCGAACGCGTCATCGCCGGTCACCTGCACCGGCCGATCACTGTGCGCTTCGGCGGCACCGTCGCCAGTACATGCCCGAGTCCGGCACATCAGGTAGCGCTCGACATCGCGCGCAATGCCGCCGACCATTTTGTGATGGAGCCGCCCGCGTTTCAGTTGCACTGGTGGAACGGGCAGCGCCTGGTGACGCATACCGAGTACATCGGCGACTTCGGCCCTACGTACCCGTTCCGCGAAAGCGGAAAGTTGATCGACTGATGCGTCGTAGCGAGCTTGATCACATCGTCATTGCGTGCTCCAGCCTCGACAATGGCGTCGAGTGGGTTGAACAACGGCTCGGCGCGCGCCCGACACCCGGAGGCCAGCATCTCGCCATGGGTACGCACAATGCGCTGCTAAGACTCGGCGCGCGTGCCTACCTTGAAGTCATCGCGATCGATCCCGAGGGTATTGCGCCATCGCGGCCACGCTGGTTCGCGCTCGACGAGCCGGAGATGCAAGCGCTGCTGGCCAGAGGTCCGCGGCTGATCACGTGGGCAGTGCGTTGCGAATCACTGGCAAACGCGTGCGCCCGCGTGCCCGAACTGGGCGACATCATGCCGATGAACCGCGGGGACTTTCATTGGAAGATCGCAGTACCGGAAACCGGCTCGCTCGCGTGGGGCGGTGTGTTGCCTACCGCGATCCAGTGGTTGGGGGGCGACGACGGTACGGTCCGCCATCCGTGCGATGCGCTCGAAGACCATGGCTGCGAATTGGTTCGGCTGCAACTGTCGCATCCCGCCGCCGTGCTCGGCACGAGCGGCATCATGGGAATGTTCCGAGAGCTGAGAATCATGGGACCGGTGGACCTCTCCCCGGGCCCCAAAATGTTGGCAGCGACGATTCGCACACCCCAGGGCGAAGTGAGTCTGGGTCAGTGACCGATCAGCTTTAGCACCGGCACGACGCCGCCGGTTTCGATACCGCGATAGTTGCGAATCGGCGGGCAGTCGTAAACAGCGAGCGGCGTGCCGCTTGGGTCTTCGAGCAGGTCAAGCTGCTCCAGCACTTCAACGGTGGCTGCATGCACCGCGCGCGTGTTGCCGTCGGCGATTCGAATTGCAATGCCGAGCCCCTGCGAGCGCACGCCGATCGTCTGCATGCCATCGGCGCCAGCTTTGCTGATCCAATCGCCGCGACCGCTTTGCATGATCGCAAGATCTGCACGCCGAGTGCCCGACACCAGGTCGGGATGATGACTCATCGCATACGTGATCGCCTGCATCTCTGGTGTTTCCGCCGCGGCGATGCGTGCATAAAGCTGCGCCAGCCGTTTCAGCGGCATTGCATAGTTTGGTGCGCTGCAGCCGTCGATGCCAACGGCAATCGTGTCGCCCTGGGCAAAGCGCGCCGCCGCAGTGCGAATGCGCTGCTGCAATGGGTGGCCGGTGTCCAGATAGTTTTCGGTTTGCAGTGAGTGCATCCGACAGTAGGCGAGAAATCCTGCGTGCTTGCCCGAGCAGTTGTGATGCAGCGGATTCCACGTTGTCGCGATCGGTGCGGGGGTCTCGGTCGCAGCGAAGTAACTGGGCGTGTGGCAGCCGCATTGCAGCGCCTTCTCGTCGAGTCCAGCCCGCGCAAGAATGCGCTGCACAATCGCCACATGCATCGCCTCACCGCTGTGGCTGGCGCACATCAGTGCCAGCTCGTGCGAGCTGAAGCCATAGTGCGCAAGGCCGCCATCTTCGACGAACGGCAGCGCTTGTAGTGGCTTTAACGCGCTGCGCGTGAAGTTAAGCGAGTCCGGATCGCCGGCCGACGCTACCAGCTTGCCATGTGCATCGACTACCGCAATCGAGCCGTAATGCACGCACTCGGTGGTGCCGCCACGCGTGGTTTCGACCAAGGGCACGTGGCGCGGGATCATCGCCCGAACCATAGCGTGCGCACACGCAAACAGCAACGTGCATCACGGCTACTGCCTTAAGCTGCCCTAAGCGGGCTGTGGGGCCGCTCCGCCCGACTTCAAACGAGCGGCGATCTCTTTCCGGTAGCGATTTAAGTCCTGCACCGACGTGAAAGTGCGCTCGAACAGCAGCGACAGGTTGTGCAGGATGCGCTCGACCACCTTGGTTTCCCACTCTTTGTCGAACTTGATCTGTTTGTCGAGCCAGTGTTCGAGCCAGTCCGGGTCGGGTAGGCGGGATTGAATGGTGTCGTGCGGAAACAGCGACTGGTTGACGTGCAGGTTGGTCGGATGCAAAGCCTTGTCAGTGCGCTTGGCCGATGCCATTAGCACGCCGATCTTGGCGAACGCCGCGCGCGCCGTGTCCCCCAGCTCCGACAGGGACTTTTTCATGTAGCGCAGATAGGCGCCGCCATGGCGCGCTTCGTCCTGCGACAGCAGCTTGTAAATTGCCTTGATCACCGGCTCGGTGTGCCACTCGGACGCGCGCCGGTACCAGTGGTTCAGCCTGACTTCACCGCAGAAGTGCATCATCAAAGTTTCCAGCCGTGGCGCCGGATCGAACTCGAAACGCACCGCGTGCAGCTCCTCCTCGCTCGGTACCAGGTCGAGGCGGAATCGGCGCAGGTACTCCATCAATACCAGCGCGTGTTTCTGCTCCTCAAAAAACCAGACCGACATGAAGGCCGAAAAGTCCGAATCACCGCGGTTATCGCGAAGAAACATCTCGGTCGCCGGCAGCGCCGACCACTCGGTGATCGCGTTCATCTTGATCGTCTGCGCCTGCTCCTCGGAAAGCTTGGTAGCGTCGAATTCATCCCACGGAACGTCGGTTTCAAGGTTCCAGCGGACCGATTCGAGCGATCTAAATATGTCGGGGTACAGCAAAGGCGTCATTCACGATCTCCGTCCTGCCGAATCTTCAGCTTGAGGCTCAACCAAGGCGTCAGAGCCGCCAAACATAGGCAGTTTTTATGCCCCCGCGGCTAGATTCGGGCACCCGGCCGTGAATCCGACCGCGGCGCGGCTGTTAAGCGTATAGGAGTGGCGCGGAAAGGGACATTCCTGCCTGCGCTGGCGTTCGTCGGTCCGGCTAGGCGGTGCTCGTCGCAACCTTGGCGGCCGCGTATCCGGACAACAGTTTGGTCAGCGCCGCATGATCGATCG
Organism: Burkholderiaceae bacterium; assembly: GCA_035537135.1. GTDB lineage: Bacteria > Pseudomonadota > Gammaproteobacteria > Burkholderiales > Burkholderiaceae_F > JACCZX01. Next base: position 3,372 of record DATLMT010000268.1, read on the forward strand.
GCTTGACAAAATGGGCGTCAAACCCCGCAGCTTCAGAGTCAGCCCGACACCCATCCTCATTCCACCCGGTCAAAGCGACCAGTCGCACCTCGTCCCCGCTGAGCGACTGCCGTACTTTGCGCGCCACCTGATAACCGTTCAACTTTGGCAGCTCGAGGTCCACCAGCATCACGTCGGGCTTGAAAGTCGCTGCCGCCTGCATCGCCTCGACGCCGTCGTGAGCGACCAGCGTCTCGTTGCCGTCGAGATCGAGCAGCATTGCAAGCGACTCAGCCGAGTCGTGATTGTCATCGACTACCAGAATGCGGCGTGCCGTCATGAGCCTCCGTCACGGTGACGCCGCTGTCTCGGCCGACCGTTGTAATTGATGTTTGCAGCTTGGGTCCTTTGTATAGAAATTGCTCGGTACGTTCTGTACGCTGTCGTACATATACCGAATCTTTGTGAACTGGTTTTCTGGCGAAGCTGCCTGGTTATTTTGATGGCTGAGTCATGACTTTTGTATGACCAAGCGAACTATTTCGACGGACGACGCCAGGCGCAATTATTTGCTGGCGGCGCTGCCTCGGGCTGACCTGGATGAACTTTTGCAGGAGTTAGGCGAAGTTGACCTGGAACTGGGACAAGCGCTTTACGAATCGGGCGCGAAACAAAACTTTTTGTACTTTCCAACGACTGCAGTGATTGCGCTGCTTTACGGCACCGCGGACGGCTCATCCACCGAGATTGCGCTTGCCGGCCGCGAAGGGGCGGTTGGTATTGCGCTCTTTATGGGCGGCGAGAGTACGCCCAACCGCGCGGTGGTGCAGAGCGCCGGTAGATCGTTCCGGGTGAGGGCCAGTGTTGTTCAGGAACAATTCAGAAGAGGGGGCGCTATGCAGCGCCTGCTGCTGCGGTACACGCAGGCGCTCTTTTCGCAAATGAGCCAGACGGCAGTGTGCAACCGCCACCATTCACTCGAACAGCAATTGTGCCGCTGGATGTTGCTTAGCCTGGATCGTATCGACTCGAGCGAGCTCAGGATGACCCAGCAGCTGATCGCCGACATGCTGGGAGTCCGGCGCGAAGGCGTCACCGCGGGCGCGACCAAGCTACAGAAGAGCGGCATTATCAAGTACAGCCGAGGCAAGATCACTGTGCTCGATCGCCACGAGCTGGAACGCTGTGTGTGCGAATGCTACGCGGTGGTCAATCAGGAGTACGATCGGCTCTTCAACGACGTCGGCCAGACACATCGAAAGCCCACTGACCGTCGTTTGCCGTAGTTAACCGCGTTTTTACTCTCGACATTCGCAGAGTCCCGCGCTCGGGTTCTCTCCTCATGCCGTCTGGTGGTTAAGCCATGACCTCGAGGAGTTTGCTGCATGCATGCGCGCCGATCGCCGATTGCCAATCGGCTATTGAATTCATTGCCAGATAGTGAGTACCGGGTCTTATCACCGTTGCTTACGTCGGTGCGCCTTACATTCGGCGACGTTTTGTGCGAGTCAGGTGGCCGAATCGAACACGTTTACTTTCCGAACGCCGGCATCATTTCGTTGCTCTCTTCGGCGGACGACAAGGCGCTGCTGGAAGTTGGGCGGATAGGGCGGGAGGGCGTGTTCGGAGTTTGCGTCGCGCTCGGAGACAATGTTTCGTCGGCACAAGCGTTGGTTCAAGGCAACGGTAGCGCGATGCGAAT